>JAUHYB010000032.1 GCA_030426745.1 bacterium | reverse complement strand
AGCCGCGCCCCGCGGCGTCGGTCGTGTCCGGCTTCTACGCGCCGCCGCTCCGGACGACCGCGCGCGACGTGCGCCAGGTCGGCGTGTTCCTGCGGCGCGCGGTGCTCGACGCGCGCCCCGAGCGCGGCGACCACCTGCTGGTCTACTGCCGCCGCAACGGCGCGGACCGCCTGCTGGAGGCCGTCGAGCGCTCGGGCCGCCCCGCGCTCGTCTACGGCCTGGGCGAGGTCGGCCGCCGCGGCGCGCTGCGGTTCCGCCCGCTGTCGGAGACGGGCTTCGTGCGCGACCTCGCGAGTTGTCGCGCGCTCGTCAGCACGGCCGGCAACCAGCTGCTCGGCGAGGCCCTGGCGCTGGGCAAACCCATCCTGGCGACGCCCGAAGAGGGCAACCGCGAGCAGGAGATCAACGCGCACTTCCTGGAACAGAGCGGCGCGGGCCGCACGGCGACATCGCGAGAGCTCGGCGCCCCTCTGCTCCAGGAGTTCCTCGAACAGCACGACGTCGCGGCGAACTCGCGCCCGGCGGACTGGAACGGCCTGCCCGCGGCCGTCGACTTCCTGCGCGACCACCTCCCCGGCCCGCGCCCGGTCGAACGCGCGGCCCTGCGAACCGCATGCGCTACCTGAGCCTGCCGAAGACGGTCTGGAACGAGCGGCGCCGCCGCGCGGGCCTGCCGCGGACCCTGACCTACACCGTGTCGTTCGCGTGCAACGCGCGCTGCGAGATGTGCGACTCCTGGCGCAAGCCCGGCGAGGACGAGCTCACGACCGACGAGGTCGCGCGCATCTTCCGCGAGCTGCCGGAGATGGACTCGGTGCGCCTGACCGGCGGCGAGCCGTTCGTGCGCCGGGACATGACGGAGATCGCGCGCCTCGCGCACGAGGAGCTGCGCCCGCTGATCCTGCACGTCACGACGAACGGCTTCCTGACCGAGCGCATCGTGGACTTCGTCGAGCAGCGCCCGCGCGACCAGCGCCTGTACGTGCTGATCTCGATCGACGGCGTCGGCGACAAGCACGACCGCGTGCGCGGCCACAAGGGCGCGTGGGACAAGGCGATCGCGACGCTGGACGAGCTGGCGCCGCGCCGCAAGGAGCTGCGGCTGACGCTGGGCGTGAACCAGACGATCGTCGACCGCGAGGGCGCGCAGCACTATCCGCGCCTGCGCGACCACCTGGCGCCGTACGGCATCGTGCCGCGCGTCGTCATGGCGTACGAGCAGAGCGCGACCTACGACACGCGCCGCGAGCTGGACCTGATGCCGACCGAGCGCGGCAAGCTCGAGACCTTCGGCGAGTTCGGACAGGACGAGGTCCGCGAGTTGATCGAGGAGGTCGAGAAGGACGTCGAGCGCCTGCCCTTCGCCGACCGCTTGACGCGCCGCTACTACCTGAACGGCTTGCGCGAGCGGCTGCTGGGCGAGGGCGACCGCCGCGTCCCGCCGTGCGTCGCGCTGTCCTCGCACCTGCGCATCTTCCCCGACGGCACCGTGCCGACGTGTCAGTTCGACACGCGCCGCGTGGGCAACCTGCGGAAGACCAGCTTCGAACGACTGTGGTGGGGCTCCGACGCCGCCGCCGGACGCGAGCGCGTGCGCGCGTGTCCCGGCTGCTGGGCGGAGTGCGAGGTCCTGCCGAACGCCCTCTACTCCGGCGACATCATCCGCCCCGTCACGGCCCCGGCCTAGCGCGACATGCGTTCCTATCGAACCGTCTGGATCAGCGACATCCACCTCGGCACCAAGAGCTGCAAGGCCGGCTTCCTGCTGGACTTCCTCGAGTCGTGCGAGATGAACCACCTGTACCTCGTCGGCGACATCATCGACCTGTGGAAGGCGAACTCCGGCTGGAGCTGGAGCCGCCCGCAGATCGAGGTGCTGCGCCGCTTCCTGCGCCTGGCCGGCGACGGCGTGAAGGTCACGTACGTCCCGGGCAACCACGACGAGGTCTTCCGCGAGATGAACGGCATGCAGTTCGGTCGCGTGTGGGTGCGCAACCAGGTCATGCACGAGACCGCGGACGGAAGGAAGCTCCTGGTGCTGCACGGCGACCAGTTCGACTCGGTCGTGCTGAACGCGAAGTGGCTCGCCGCGATCGGCTCGCGCGCCTACGACGCGCTGATCGGCCTGAACAACGTCGTGAACTTCGTGCGCCGCCACCTGGGGCTGCCCTACACGTCCTTCTCCGCGACGGTGAAGCGCATGACCAAGCGCGCGACGCAGATGATCGACGACTTCGAGACGATCCTGTCGGACTACGCGAAGAAGCGCGGCGCCGACGGCGTCGTCTGCGGCCACATCCACCACGCGGAGATGCGCGAGATGAACGGCATCCTGTACTGCAACGACGGCGACTGGGTCGAGTCGTGCACCGCGCTGGTCGAGCACCACGACGGCACGCTCGAGATCGTCGACTGGGCGATGGAGACCGCGCAGGCGATCACGCGCGACGCCGAGGTCGCCGAGCCGGCCCCGTCGCCGGCCTGACCGGCCTGACTGGCCTGACTGGTCTGACCGGGCGGATTCGGCGCCCCGCCGGCCGGGCCCCGTCCGCTCCGCCGTGCGGCGGTAGGATGGGGGCCTGCGCGCGCGGCGCGGGTTCTCGCCGATTCCTCGCAACGCTCCCGACCGCGGCGCATGTCGTCCGCGGATGGAACACAGCGAACCGATCGAGTCCGTCGACCTGCTCCTGGAGCACGCCGGCTGGTTGCGCCGCCTGGCCCGGGACCTGGTCCACGACGCCCACACGGCCGACGACCTCGTCCAGGACACCTGGTTGGCGTTCCTGCGGGCGCGGCCGGGCACGGGGCGTCCGCTGCGGCCGTGGCTGGCGGGCGTCGCGCGCAACGCGGCGGCGCTGCGGCGCAGGCGGGCGTCGAACCGCGCGGCGCGCGAGGCCGACACCGCGCGCGGCGAGGCGTTGCCCAGCACCGGCGAGCTGATCGAGCGCGCCGAGGTGCAGCAGGACCTGGCCCGCGGCGTGCTCGCGCTGGACGAGCCGTACCGCGGCGTGATCCTGCTGCGCTTCTACGAGGGCCTCACGCCGAAGCAGATCGCCGACGCGCGCGGCGTGCCGGCGGCGACGGTGCGTTCGCAGCTGCACCGCGGCCTCGCGCAGCTGCGCGAGCGCCTGGACGCGCGCCACGACGGCGACCGCCGCGCGTGGATGGCGCTGCTGTCGCCGCTCGCGCTGCGCGTCGAGAACGAAGCCGGAGCGAGCGTCGTCGCCGCGACGGCCGCGGCGGCGCTGGTCGTCGTCGCGGCCGTCGCCGGCGCCTTCTGGCTGGGCGGCGGCGAGGACCGCGCGCCCGCGGTCGAAGGGCCGACGATCGCGGCGGCGTCCGTCGACGACGCGGTCCCGCTCGGCTCGCCCGACGCGAACGGCCGCGCGCCCGTGCCGGCGGACGAGGTCGCGGCCGCGCCGGCGACGCGCGCGTGGACGCTGGTCGACGAGCGCACCGGCGCGCCGCTGGCGGACTACGCGGTGCGCGTCGGCGAGGTGCTGGCGCGCGCCGACGCCGCCGGCGTCGTCGAATTGCCGGCGACCGCCCGCGAACTGGTGCCCGTCGACGACCCGGCGCAAGCCGTGCGCGAGCGCGTGGGCCACACCGAGTACACCGAGCGCGCCCCCGACCGCGGCGAGGTGCGCCTGCCGGCCGCGGCGGACGCCGACCGCATCGCGCTCGCGACCGGGCCGACGTTGACGATCGACGCCGGCGCGACCGACGTCACCGGGTGGCGCGCCGAGCTGCAGCGCGCCGATGACGCGCGCGGGCCGCTGCTGGTCGCTCCCGTGCGCGCGGGCGCGAGCCGCGCCGCGGAGGGCGGGGCGGCGCCCTGGGTGCGCTTCTCCGGATGGCCGGGCGCGGCGCCGGAGGGCGCGGACGAGCTCGTCGTGCGCGTGCGCGATGCGGCGGGCTATCGCGCGGGCGCGGCGCGCTTCGGCGTCGCCGACGCGCGCGTCGAACCGGCGCTGCGACGCACGGGCGTCGTCGAGGGGCGCGTCGCCGGCCTGCCGCCTTCGGCGCCGGGCGCGGTCGTGCTGCTGGCGCTCGAGCGGCGCGGGACCGCGGACACGGACGCAACCGACGCCGGCGACGCGGCCGACGGGGAGGGCGACACGCGCGACGCCGCGCCGCCGATCGCCTGCGCGCCCGACGCGACCGGCGCGTTCCGCCTGGCCTGGATCGAGCCGGGCGCCTACCGCCTGTCCGTCCGCGCGGCGGGCCAGTCGCCGTGGTCGGTCGACGTGGACGTGCGGGCCGACGAGACGGCGCGCGTGGACGAGACCTTCGACGCGGCGCCGACCGCCGGGCCGGTCGCGGGCGCGATCGAGAGCGCGAGCGGGACGTACGGCGGCCAGCTGCTGGTCTTCCTGCGCGACGCGGACGGCGTGGTGCACGGCGTGTTCCCGACGACCTGGAAGGCGGGCGAGGACGGCGCGCTGCGCGCGGACTTCCGGTTCGACCCGGTGCCGGCGGGCGAGCTGAGCTTGGACGTCGTGTCCCTGCAGGACGCCGCGGTCGTCGACGTGGACCCCGCGCGCTTCCGCGCGCCGCAGGGCGACGTGCGCGTCCGCGTGCGCGACGACCGCGCGGCCGCGGACTGGCGCTTCGACGTGGTCGACGCGGAGACCGGCGCGGCGCTCGACGCCTTCACCGCGACCGCGCGCTTCGACGGCGGGGCCGAGCGGCGCTTCGTCGCGGGGCCGCCGGCGGATCCGGACGCGGCGGCGCGCACCTTCACGCTGCAGGTCGGCGGCATGCGCTGGAACTGCTTCGAGTCGGCCGCGCCGCTGCGCGCGCTGCCCGCGGACGCGCGCTTCGACTGGACGATCACCGCCGACGGCTACGCGCCGGCGAGCGGCACCCACGCGGACTTCGACGTCGAGGACGAGGGCGGTCGCGCCGTGCGCGTCGCGCTGCGCCGCGAGTGACGCCGGACGAATCCGCGGATTCCGCGCAACGATCGGGCCTCCGCGGAGTGTTCCCCGTCGGACCCCCCGAGACCCTCACGAGGACGAACATGCAACACCTCCCGCAACGACTCATCCCCATCGCCCTGCTCGCGGCGCCGGCCTTCGGCGGGACCGAGGAGCTCTACCGCGTCGACCGACCCGCCGGCGTCCTCGGCGCCTGGGGCCACTCGTTCGCCGACCTCGGCGACGTGGACGGCGACGGCGTGGCGGACTTCGCGGTCGGCGTCCACGACCACGGCGGCGGCACGATCGCGACGGTGCACTCCGGCGCGGACGGCGCGCACCTCTACGACCTGACCGTGCCGTACGCGCCCGTGTTCTGGGGCATGGGCATCACGGCCGTGCGCGACGAGACGGGCGACGGCGTTCCGGAGATCGCGGCGCTCGGCGCGCGCTCCGGCGACGCGAACTCGCTGAACGGCGCGCTGTCGGTGTTCTCCGGCGCGGACGGTTCGGTCGTGCGGCGCACGGTCGAGACCGGCGACCTGGTGTACCTCGCGCACAGCCAGTGGAACCGCGCGGCGCTCGCCGACGTGGACGGCGACGGCCGCGACGAGGTGTTCTGTCGCACGACGTCGATCGGCGGCGGACCCGGCGTGTCGGTGATCTCGACCGGGACGGGCGCTGCGCTCTACACCGCGCGGCCGCTGGCGTCGCGCACCCTGATGCAGGCGGAGCCCGCCGACGTCGGCGACCGCGACGACGACGGCGTGCGCGACTTCGCGCTGGCCGTGCGGTCGTCCGGCACGACGATCGTGGAGCTGCGCTCGGGCGCGACCGGCGCGTGGATCGCCGACGTGGACTTCGCGCAGTTCCAGACCTTCTTCGGCGGCAGCGCGCCCTTCGTCGGGATCGCGGACCTCGACGGCGACGGGCACCGCGACGTCGCGTCCGGCGACGACTTCGACGGGCGCGTGTCGCTGCACTCCACCGGGACCGGCGCGCTGCTCCGCGAGTGGTCGTGCGACGCGCAGGCGGTCGAGTGCTTCGGCACGCGGCTGGTCGAGGTCGCGGACATGACGGGCGACGGACACCCGGACCTGGTGGCGCTCGAGTCGGAGGTCTTCGGGAACGGCGGCATGCGCCTGTTCGGGCTCGACCCGGTGACCGGCGCGGTCGTGTTCGACCGCGACATGGCGGGCATGGGCGGCGGCTACTCGCTGGCCGACCGCGTCGCGACGCTGGGCGGCGACGAGGCGAATCCCGCGTCGACGCTACTGGTCTTCGAGGGCGTCGCGGACGAGGTCGTCGCGCTGCGCGTGCTGCCGCAAGCGGGCGCGCGTTCGTGCGACGGCACGCCGAACTCCAGCGGCCTGGCCGCGCGCCTCGACGCCTCGGGACCGGCGTCGATCACGGCGGGCGGCGTGTCGCTCGGGCTGTCGAACGCGCCCGCCGGCCGGCCGGTGTTCTTCGCCTACGGCGACGCGTCGGGCGCGCAGCCGTTCGGTCAGGGCACGCTGTGCATCGCCGGCCAGGTCGGCCGCTACCCGGCGGTCGTCACGGACGCGTCGGGACGCGCGGCGATCGACTGCGACCTCGCGGTGCTCGGTTCGGAGCCCGGCGCGACCTGGACCTTCCAGGCCGTGTTCCGCGACCCGGCGGGCGGCGGCGCGCAGACCTCGGACGCGATCGCGATCCAGCTGCAGCCCTGACGCGCGCCGCGGCGTGGACGGCCGTCGGACGAACGGCTAGAACGACGGGACCTCGCGCCGTGCGCGGGGTCCCCCCATGTCACGACTCCTCCACTTCGCGGCGATCGGTCTCGGCGTCGTCGCCGCGGTCGCCGGGTGCGGCGACGGCGAGCGAGCCGGGTCGCAGGGCGCGCGCACGTCTCCCGGTACCGCCGCGGACGGACCGCCCGGCGGCGCTGCGCGATCGACCGCGACGGCGGACTACGTGGGCGCGTCGAGCTGCGCCGAGTGCCACCCGCGCGAGGTGAAGGCGTTCACCGGATCGCACCACGACCTCGCGATGCAGGAGGCGACGGCCGACACGGTGCTGGGGGACTTCTCCGCGCCGGACTTCGAGTTCGCCGGCGAGGTCACGAGCTTCGCGCGGCGGGACGGCCGCTTCTTCGTGACGACGCCCGGCCCCGACGGCGAGCGCACCGAGTACGAGGTCGCGTACACCTTCGGCGTCGATCCGCTGCAGCAGTACCTGGTCGCCTTCCCCGGCGGGCGGTACCAGGCGCTGGGCGTTGCGTGGGACGCGCGGCCGGCGGAATCGGGCGGGCAGCGCTGGTTCCACCTGCAGCCGGACGAGCGACCGACCGCCGGCGACGCGCTGCACTGGACGTCGCCGCTGGCCAACTGGAACCAGCAGTGCGCCGACTGCCACTCGACGAACCTGGCGAAGAACTACGACCACGACTCGCGCACCTACGAGACGACCTGGGACGTCATCGACGTGTCGTGCGAGGCGTGCCACGGCCCGGCGTCGCGCCACGTCGCGACCGCGCGCGCGGGGCACAAGTTCGACCCGGACTTCGGCTTCGACCGGCGGCTGACCGGCGAGGGCGGCTGGATCCTGGACGCGGGCCCGAACGCGCGCCGCATCGGCGGTCCCGACCCCCGCGTGCAGATCGACACCTGCGCGCCGTGCCACGCGCGGCGCTCCGAAGTGGCCGCCGACCGCGCGCAGCCGGGCGACCCGCTGCTCGACGGCTTCCTGCCGTCCCTGCTCGAGGACCGGCTGTACCACGCGGACGGCCAGATCGACGACGAGGTCTACGTCTGGGGCTCGTTCCTGCAGAGCCGCATGCACGCGGCGGGCGTCGTGTGCACGGACTGTCACGACCCGCACTCGCTGGACCTGGTGTTGCCGGGCAACGCGCTGTGCACGCGCTGTCACGACCACAAGACCTACGACACGCCCGACCACCACCACCACGAGGTCGGCACCGCCGGCGCGTCGTGCGTGGAGTGCCACATGCCGTCGAAGTCGTACATGGTCGTCGACCCGCGGCGCGACCACTCGCTGCGCGTGCCGCGGCCGGACCTGACGGTGACGCTCGGCACGCCGAACGCCTGCGACGCGTGTCACGCGGACGAAGGGGCGGCGTGGGCCGCGCAGGCGATCGTCGAGTGGACCGGCACGACGGAGCGCCCGCCGCACCGCGCGGCGGCCTTCCACGCGGCGCGCACGGGCGAGGTCGAGGGCGAGCGCGCGCTGGCCGCGCTGATCGCCGACCCGCTGCAGCCGGAGATCGCGCGCGCGACGGCGCTCGCGGAGCTGGCGCCGACGGCCGCGAACGTGTCGGTCCTGGAGCGCGGCCTGGCCGACGACTCCGCGATCGTCGTGCTCGGCGCGCTGCGCGGCGCGGACTGGTTGGGCCCGGCGCAGCGCATCCTGATGGTCGGGCCGCTGCTGGACCACGACCGCCGCGCCGTGCGCGTCGAGGCCGCGCGCGTGTTGCTCGCGCAGCGCGACCAGCTCGACGCGGACCGCCGCGCGGCCTTCGACCGCGCGCACGCCGAGCGCGTCGCCTCGCTGGAGGAGAACGCCGACGACGCGCGCACGCTGCTGGGCCTGGCGGACGTGCAGGCCCGCGACGGCGACCTCGCGGGCGCCGAGCGCACCCTGCGCGCCGCGATCGAGCTGGGCCCGTGGTACGCCGAGCCCTACGCGAACCTGGCCGACTTCCTGCGCGTGCAGGACCGGGACGAGGAGGGCGCGGCGGTGCTGAAGCAAGGCATCGCGCGCGCGGCGGACCCGGCGTGGCTCGAGCACGCGCTGGGCCTGAACCTGGTGCGCCGCGAACGCTTGATGGAAGCGCTGGCGCACCTGGGCCGCGCGGTCGAGCTGCGCCCCGACGTCGCCGAGTTCTCGTACGTCCACGCGGTCGCGCTCGACTCCTTCGGGCGCACGGAGGCCGCGGTGAACGCGCTGGCCGCCGCGCTGGAACACGCGCCGACCGACCGCGACATGCTGAACACGCAGATCAGCATGTTGATGAAGCTCGACCGCCGGGAGGACGCCGTGCGCTACGCCGAGCGCCTGCTGGAGCTCGACCCGAACGACCCCGACGTGCGCGCGTTCCTCGAGCGGATGCGCGGGCGCTAGTCGGCGGGCGCGGCGTCCTCGACCGGCCGCGGCGCGTCACCGCCCGCCGGATCACCGGCGGCGTGCTCGACCAGGAGCGGCGACACCAGCAGCGTGAAGCACGCGAACAGCGCCGCGCCCATCGCCGCCGCGAGCCACTCGAGTTGGGAGCCGATCTGCGGCAGGATGCTGACGAAGGGCGCGAAGGTCAGCGCGACGTAGACGAGCGGCACCAGCACGAGCCAGCGCAGCGAGCCCTTCGTGCGCTGGGCGAGGACGAAGGCGACGGCGGCGGCGGTGACGGCCGCGCGCAGCGGCAAGCCGTCGCTGCCGCGCAGGCCCAGGCCCTGTACGTGGTAGTAGACGCCGGCGAGCGACGCGACGAGCAGCGCGCCGAGCGACGCCTCCAGCACGAGGCCGGCGCGGCGCGGCGAGCGGCCGGACCACGCGCCGACGCCGACGGCGAGCGCCAGCGCCCACGCGCCTTGCAGCGCGAGCATCGCGTGCACCTCGCCGTAGCTCGTCGGCCCCTTCAGGCCCGAACGCGTGAACAGGAAGCCGAAGCCGATCGCGAAGGCGGGCAGCGCGACGGCGACCGCGGTCAGCGCCGCCGTCAGGATGCCGCGCAGGATCGCGAGCACGCGGCGCCCGCGCGCGCCGGGCGCGTCGAGCACGAGCAGCAGGCCGAGGATCGACAGCACGCCCCACTCGGGCGGCGACTCGGACCACTCGAGCGTGCCGAGGAACGGCCAGACGAACCAGTTGCGCGACGGCGCGTCCTCGCGCCACTCGCCGGACGCCAAGGTGCGCACGCACGACGTCAGCGTCGCGATCTCGTGGCGCAGCGCGCGGTCCTCGACCTTGCCGGGCACGTCGTACGGCTGGTGGTAGACGCTGCAGCCGCCGACCAGCGCGAAGTTCATGCCCGGCACCTCGCCGAGGAACACCGACAGGTCGGAGTCGTTCGGCATCAGCGAGTAGACGACCTCCGCGAAGCTGCTGCCGACCGGCTGCGGCGCGTCGGCCCACGCGCCGACCAGGTCCGCGTTGTCGCGCGACATCTGGAAGCACACCAGCGGGCCCGCGCCGCCCATCGCCTCCAGGTTGATCACCGCGCGCACGTCCTGCATCCACGGGTGCGCGTCGCGGAAGCGGAAGGCGCCGTAGAGGCCCTGCTCCTCGCCGTCGGTCAGGAGCAGGATCACGTCCTGGCGCAGGGGCGGCGCGTCGGACAGCGCGCGCGCCAGCTCCAGGATCGCGACGCACCCGCTGCCGTCGTCCGCGGCGCCCGGACCGCGCGAGACCGAGTCGTAGTGCGCCAGCACCAGCAGCGCGCCGGTCGCGTCCGTGCCGGGGAAGCGCACGGCGAGGTTCGTCAGCTCGAGCGCTCCGCGCGACCAGGTGTCGACGTCGACGTCGAGGTCCAGGGCGGCGAGTTGCCCGCGCAGGTAGGTGCGCACCGAGGCGTTCGCCTGCGACCCGGACGGGTGCGGCTCGCGCGCGATGACCTCCAGGTGCCGGCGGGCGTTGGCGACGGCCTCGTCGGCGACGCCGAGGGTCCCGCTGGGGGCCAGGGAGCGGACGGCGAGCGCCAGCAGGAGGAAGGCGAGGACGAGGGGGCCGTACCGGCACAGGCGAGCGAGCCACATGGGCCGCATCCTACGGCCGCCGCCGGGCGTCCCGAAGCGCCGCGGGCGACCGTCTCGGGCGTCTCGTTTCGAGCCGAGAGAACATCCACGTCGGTGGATGTCATGCACCGCAGCTTTTCAGCGGAATTCTTCGCGGAAGCGCGCGCCCCGATCCTTCCGTCGGCATGCCCGAAGACCTGCTGCATCGCTTGCGCGGCCTGCACCCCGGCCGCGTCCTCGCCGCAGGGGGGGCGGGCGAGCGTTCCCAGGACCTGTGCGGCGCGCTCGACCTCGGCATCCTCCTGGTGGATGCCACGGGTCGCGTGCGCCTGGCGAACGCCGTCGCGGCGGGCTTGTTGGGAGTCCTCGAGAGTCAGTTGGAGGGAAGTTCGGTGCAAGATCCACCCTGGCAGGGGGTGGATGCGGCCGAGCGCCCCGTCCCCCCGGCCGACCAGCCCTTCGCTCGGGCGCTGCGTTCGGGGGTCACCGTGCGCGACGCGTCGCTCGCGATCCCGCGCACGCCGGGCGACGGCTTGCGCTGGTTGCGTGTCCAGGCGGTGCCGCTGCGCGACGACCGGGGCGAGCTCAGCGAGGTGCTGTGCAGCCTGCGGGACATGAGCGCCGAGCGCGCCGCCGTCGAGGCCGGTCGCCGGGAGGCGGACGTCTACCGCGAGGTGCTGGAGAGCACCGTCGCGGGCCTGTGCGTGTTGGCGCCTTCCGGCGCGCTGCTCTACGCGAACCGCGCGGCCGAGGACGTGCTGCGCCTGCGCCGCGGCGACGACGGGGTCTACGCCTCGCCGGCGTGGCGGGCCGTGCGCCTGGACGGCACGCCGCTGCCGGAGGCCGACCGTCCCTTCCGCCGCGTGCTGCGGACCAGGGAAGCGGTGCGCGACCAGCGCCACGCGATCGAGTGGCCCGGCGGCGCGCGCAAGGTGCTGTCGGTGCACGGCGCGCCGGTGCTGGGGCCCGACGGCGAGGTCGAGCGCATCGTGCTCGCCGTGCTCGACATCACGGAACAGGCCCGGGAAGAGGCGGAGCAGGAACGCGTGCAGACCGAGGCCGATCGACTCGCGCGGCTGGAGAGCCTGTCGGTGCTCGCCGGCGGCGTGGCGCACGACTTCAACAACATCCTCGTCGGCATGCTGGGCGGCGCCGAGCTCGTGCGCGACTGCATCGGCGAGGACCACCCGGCGCGCTCGGCGCTGGAGCTGCTCGAGCAGGGCGCCCGCCGCGCGTCGGAGCTGACGCACCAGCTGCTGGCGTTCTCCGGCAAGTCGCGCTTCGTCGTCGGGCCGCGCGACCTGTCGGACCTGGTGGGGGAGACGTCGCACCTGTTGCGCGCGATGGCCTCGAAGGACGCGCGCCTCGAGTTCGACCTGGCGGAGGACCTGCCGCTGGTGGACGTCGACGCGACGCAGTTCCAGCAGGTGATGATGAACATGGTGCTGAACGCGTCCCAGGCGTTGCCCGCGGCCGGCGGGCGCATCTTCGTCGGGACGTCGGTGCGCGCGCTCGACGCGGACTTCCTGCGCGACGCCGTGCAGGCGCCGGAGGGCGTCGAGCCGGGCGACTACGTCGTGCTCGAGGTCCGCGACGACGGCTGCGGCATGCCGCCCGAGGTCGCCGCGCGCGTGTTCGAGCCGTTCTTCACGACGAAGGACGACGGGCACGGGCTGGGCCTCGCCGCCGTGATGGGGCTGGTGGGCGCGCACGGCGGCTTCGTGCACCTCGAGTCCGCGCCCGGCGAGGGCACGCGGTTCCTGCTGGGCCTGCCGCCGACCGAGGCGATCGCGCCGCAGCCGGCGGAGGAAGCGGCGCCGCTCGGCAGCTTCCACGGCACCGTGCTGGTCGTCGACGACGAGGACTTCGTGCGGACCGTCACGCGGCGCATCCTCGAGTGCGAGGGGTGCGGCGTGTTGTCCGCGGCCGACGGCGCGTCGGGCCTCGCGACCTTCCGCGAGCACCTCGGCGAGATCGACGCGATCGTGCTGGACCTGACGATGCCGGGCGCGTCCGGCGACGCGGTGTTGCAGGAGATCCGCGCGATCGACCCCGACGTCCGCGTCGTCGTCACCAGCGGCTTCACCGACGACCGCCCCTTCCAAGGCGACCCCACGACGCGCTTCCTGGCGAAGCCGTTCGGCCGCGCGGATCTGCTGGGCGCGCTCGCCAGCTTCGAAGTGCTGGCGTGACGCGTCAGCGGCGCATCGACACGATCGGCGCGTCGCTCTCGGCCTGCGCGGCGTCGAAGTCGGCGCGCGAGCGGATGTTGCGCCAGCGCTCCTGGATCAGGATCTGGCCGCAGACGCCGCCCAGCGTGTTGCCGGGGCCCGGCAACCAGACCGCGTCCGGCGCGTACTCGCGCAGCGCGACGCGCACCGACGCGCGGAAGTCGTAGGGCTCGATCACCTGCGCGCGCAGCGTGTAGTCGCGCAGCGCGCGCGTGTCCGTCGACCAGGGCGTGTAGCGCACGCCGCGACCGTCGATCATCGGCACGCGCGGGCGGCGCCACGTCAGGCGGGCCAGGCGGGCGCGCGCTTCCTCCGACACCTCCGCGACCAGCGGCGTGTGGTACGGCCCGTGCTGCACCAGCTTGAACGGGTAGCGCGCCTTGCCGACCTGCACCGGCGGCAGCTCGCGCATCAGGTGCGCCATGCCGACGTCGCTGCCCGCGAGCACCGCGTAGCCGCCCAGGTCGATCGAGTGGAACGCCTGGCCGTTCGACGATTCGACGGCCGCGTCGACGGCGGCGCGGCGCGCGGGATCGGTGCGCCACTCCTCGTCGACGACCGGATAGATGCACTGACCGCCGCCGCGCAGGCCTTCTTGCAGCAGCGACATCTCCTGCACCAGGCGGAAGCCGTCGTCGAAGTCCAGCGCGCCCGCCACGGCCAGCGCCGTGTACCAGCCCATCGAGTTGCCCGCGACGCACACGACGCGGTTCGCCTCCATCGCGGCGCGCGCGTCGATCATGGACGTGATCCAGATCAACAGCGAGACGTTCGCGGGGCGCAGGTGCGTGCCGGCGCTGAAACGCTCTGCCGTGTCGAGCTCGGTGAGCTTCGCCAGGCCGTAACCGGCGCGCAGCTCGTCCGCGCGCGCGACGTACGGGTCGTCGGCGGGCAGCCGGCGCATCGACGCCTCGGTGTACGAGCCGCGGCCGGGCAGCACGATCGCGACGCGCTTCACGCCGTCACCTCACGCGCGCCGCGCACGATGTCGTCCTCGGACAGCAGCACGAGGTCCGCGGCGGGCCCGAGCGGCACGAAGCTGTCCGCCGCGCGCACCGACGCCATGCGGCCGACGTAGCCGGACTCGGCGAGCGCCGCGATCACCGCGTCCGCGACGCCGCCCGCGGTCGCGCGGCACTCGTCGGCGACCAGCACCGCCTTGCAGTCCGCCGCGTGGCGCGCGACGGCGTCGTGGGGCAGGGGCTCGATCCAGCGCAGGTCCAGCACGCGCGCGCGGATGCCGTGGTCGTCGGCCAGGCGCTTCGCGGCGCGCAGCGCCAGGCGCACGCCGTTCGCGTAGGTGGGGATCAGCACGTCCGTCGCGTCCTCGTGGTACACGCCGACCTCGCCGGGGTACAGCGCGTCCGCCGGCGACCCGGTCGGGCGCGGGTAGTCGAACAACCACTCGGCGTCGCCGTCGGCGTACAGGTCGCGCTCGTGGTACAGCGCGATCGGCTCCAGGAAGATCACGACGCGCCCGTTCGCCTTCGCCAGCGCCACCGCGCCGCGGAACAGGCGCGCCGCGTCGTCGCCGCGCGACGGCGTGACGATCACGACGCCGGGGATGTCGCGCAGGTTCCCGATCGCGTTGTCGTTGTGGAAGTGCCCGCCGAAGCCCTTCTGGTACGCGAGGCCCGCGACGCGCACGACCATCGGGTTCGTGAACTGACCGCTGGAGAAGAACGACAGCGACGACGCTTCGCCGCGCAGCTGGTCGACCGCGTTGTGCAGGTACGCCAGGTACTGGATCTCCGGCACCGGCAAGAGGCCCATGTGCGCGGCGCCCTGCGCGACGCCCAGGATCGTCGTCTCGTCCAGCAGCGTGTCGAAGACGCGCGCGCGGCCGAAGCGGCGCTGCAGGCTCTTCGTCAAGCCGTACACGCCGCCCTTCTTGCCGACGTCTTCGCCGAACACCATCAGCTCGGGCCGGCGCAGCATCTCGTCGGCGAGCGCCGCGTTCATGTGCGCCGACAGGTTGCGGCGCGGCGCGCTCGTCGCGTCCTCCGGCAGCTGGCCGTCGAAGAACTCGGCGCGGCGCGCGGGTTCGACCGGCAGCGACGCCTGTTCGCGCACCGCCGGCGCGTCGTAGGGCGCCAGCGTCTCGACGACCGCGGCGCGCGTGGACAGCTTCGGGCGGCGCACCGCTTCCCGCGCAGCGGCGCGCACGCGGTCGCGCGCGTCGGCGACGATCGCCTTCAGGTCGCCCGGCATCGCCGCGCCGGTCTCGACCAGCCGCCGCGCGTTCGCCAGCAGCGGGTCCTTCGCCTCGAAGGCCGCGATCTCCTCCCACGAGTGGTAGGTCGTCTCGACGTCCGATCCCGCGTGGCCCAAGAGGCGCACCGTGTCGAGGTGCAGGAAGACCGGCCCGCGCGACGTGCGGCACGTCTCGATCGCGCGCGCCGCCGTGTCCCAGACCTCGTCGACCGTGCCCGACGCGTCGAAGTAGGCGACGTTCGCCATGCTGCTGAAGCGCTCGCGGATCCACCCGCTGGGCGTGTCGACGCTGATGCCGATGCGGTTGTCCTCGCAGACGAACAGGATCGGCGTCGGCCGCCCGCCGCGGTACGCGTAGCGCGCCGCGTTGATGCCGGTCAGCGCCGTCGCGTGGCTCGCCGACGCGTCGCCGAACGAACACGCGACGATCGCGTCGGTCGGGATCGGCATCTCGACGCCCATGCGCCGGCCGCGCGACAGCGCGAACGCCATGCCGACCGCCTTCGGCAGGTGCGATGCGATCGTGCTGGTCTGCGGCGGCACCCACAGGCGTCGCGATCCCCAGACCTTGTGGCGGCCCTGGCTGATCGGGTCGTCCGACGACGCGACGAGGCCCAGCAAGGTGTCGAACACCGGCGTCTCGCCGCCGACGCGCCGCGCGCGCGCCATCATCAGGCCGCCGGAGCGGTAGTGCAGGAAGCACGGGTCGGTGTCGCGCAGCAGCGCGCCGATGACCGCGTTCTGCTCGTGGCCGGCGCTCGAGATCGTGTAGTACGACAACCCGTCGCGCTTCAACTCGCGCGCGGTCGCGTCGAGCTCGCGGCTGGTCACCTGGTCCTCCCACAGCTCGACGGCCTTGCGAGCGGTGAGCGCGGACCCCGCGCGCAGCGGAGCCTCGGGGTCGAGGAGGCGCGCGGCGGGCTTCGCGGACGCGAGGTAGCGGTCCAGGTTGCCCGCGACGACGGCGACGCGGTTGGGGCTGGTGTCGAGGGTCACGGTGTTCTTCCTGGCGAGCGCGGTCCGGCAGAGGATTGTCGGGCGTGTTCGCGGAGCGTCAAGGGAAGCGGGGCGGACCGCGCGGGGATCGCGGGGCGGCTCGGCGGGGCCGCGCGGGGCGGCGGGGTCGAAAACGCTTCCCGCGGGCGCGCTCCTCGCGGACAGTGGCGGTGGAGGAGAGACGATGACGACGGATCGGATCACCGCGTATCGAGGGCCGGTTGGCGGAGCGTCGATCGTGCAGTCCGCGCGGGAAGCCCACGAGTTCCCCGCCGCGACGCCCGCCATGGACGACCTCCCGGGCCGCGCGGGCCTGGTCCCGGCGGAGCCCTTCGGCCGAGGCCGGGCCCGCGCGGGAGGTGGAGTCGTCACGTCGATCGTCCGCCGCGCGTGGACCGCGTCGTTCCTCGCGGGGAGCGCGGCGTGAGCGAGCGCTGGGTCCGTGTGTTCGAGGGGACGCCCGCGCGGGCGGCGATCGTGCAAGGCAGCCTGCGCGAGGGCGGCGTGCCGTCGGAGTCGGTGTCGACGGCCGGCGAGGAGCTGGCCGGGGTCTACGACCACGACTCGCGGGCCTCGGTGCTGGTGCCGCCGGCGCACGCGGACGCGGCGCTCGCGCTGCTGGCGTCGTTGCCGAGCGCCGGCGCCGCGGACCCGGACCGCGCGCGCGTGACCGACCTCGGCACGCGCATCGTCTTCGCGATGGTCTGGGCGCTCGCGTGCTTCCCCGTCGTGCCGAGCGCGCTGTGCGTCGTGTGGGGCCTGCGCTACCGCCGCGCCGCGCGCGCGCTGGACCCGCGGCCGTCGGCGTACGGCGCCGTGTTGCTGGCCGCCGCGGTCGGCGCCGCGGCGCTGCCGCTGGGCGTGATGCTGTGGCGCAACCTCGCGCGGTCGCTGTGAGGTCGCGTCAGTCCGCCGCGTGGTCGCCGCGGCAGCGCGCGAACCACCCGCGGATCCACACCCACATCGCCAGCGACGCCAGGCCGGTGCCGGTCGACATGCCGATCACCAGGCCCTCGAGCGGCGCCAGGCCGACCTCCGGCGCGTAGCGCAGGCCCAGCCACCCCAGCGGCACGGACAGCACGACCGCGCGCAGCACCGAACCGGCGAGGCCGGGCATGGGCTTCTGCATGCCCTCGAAGGTCGTGCGCAGCAGGAACATCGGGCTGCCCAGGACGACGCCCAGCGGCAACCACCGCAGCGCCAACACGAGCGCCTCGCGCGTCGACTCCTCGTCCGACATCACGGACGCGAACGGGCCGCGGAAGAGCCACACGACCGGGAGGACGAAGGCGACGCCGTAGATGCCGGCGAGGCGCAGGCCGCCGACCAGCTCGCGTCGGATGCCCGCGACGTCGCCGCCGCCCCACTTGCGCGCGGCCAGCGGCAGCATCGCGACGCCCAGCGCGATGATCGGCATCGACAGCGAGCGCCCCGCGCGGTCGACCAGCGCGAACGCGGCCAGCACCGAGGTCGCGTCCGGCCGCGCGGCCAGGATCTTGTTGATCGCCATCGACTCCGCGCCCATCAGCGCGAACGACAGGCCCGACGGCACCGCGATCGCGAGCAGGTCGCGGATGGGCTTCAGCGCGAGGGTCGGATCCGTCCCGGCCGACTCGCCGCGCCGCGCCGCCTCCAGGCGGTTCGCGACGCGCACCGCGTACGCCAGCCCGCCGATGCGCCCCAGCACGGTGGCGAGCGCGATGCCCAGGATGCCCCAGCCGAAGACGAACACGAAGACGGCGTTCAGGACGGTGTTCAACACGCTCGACGCGATGCCGGCCCACATCGTCGAGCGCATGTCGTGGTGCGCCTTGACGATCGAGTCGGGCAGGATCGACCAGAAGGTCGTGACGGACGAGCCCAGCAGCAGCACGGTGCCGTAGACGCGGAACTGGCGCTCGGGCTCGGGGTCGAGGCCCCACAGGCCCGCGCCGAACCAGATGCCCGCGGCGATCAACGCGAAGGCGCCGACCAGCACGAACACCATGCGCCACGCCGAGCGCAGCAGCTGCTCGAACTTCGCGTCCTGGCCCGCGCCCATGGCGGCGGACAGGCGGCTGGTCAACGCGTTCGACGTGCCGACCCAGCACGCGATCATCAGGAACTGGAACGGCTGCGTCAGGCCGATGGCGGCGACCGACGGGTCGTTCGAGGCCTGCGGACCGGGCAGGTTCGCGGCGAACAGCATGTCGACCCACGCGAAGGCGTCGCGCAGCACGAAGGACAGCACGAGCGGTCCCGCGAGCTGCAACAGGCTCTTCTGCGACGTGGAGGCGGCGGCCATGGGGCGGGAGGTTCTATCAGGCCCGGCGCGATGCACGGCCGCGCACGCCGTTTGAATCGTGGCAGCCGCGAGGGAGGCGCCGTGGGCGAAGGTACCGTGCCGGGTGCAAGATCGTCGGGTCAGCAGTCGACGACGGGCGGAGGCCGCCGCCGACTGCTGACCCGACGATCTTGCACCCGGCACGGACACCACCCACGTCGTCCCGCCGCGCGCTCCCGACGCTGCTAGACTGGCGACCGCACGCCCATGCTCCGCTCCGCCCTCCCGCTCGCGCTCCTCGCTCTCCTCGCCGCCTGCTCCGGCGACGCGGAGGTCGTGATCATCGTCGACTCGCAGACGCACACCGGCACCTGGGTCGGGCCGATCTCGGACACCAGCGTCATGGAGTGGACGCTCGCCGAGACGCCGGACGGCTCCGGCGCGGCGATCACGGGCGCGGGCGAGATCCGCTCGCAGGAGTGCCGCGTCGACATCGACGTCACGGGCACGCGCACCGGCGACGACACCTTCCTGACGGTGACGACGCCGCTCGACCCGACCTTCGAGATGACCGTCTCGGGCGAGTTCCAGGGCGAGCGCTTCGCCGGGATCTTCTCGGTCACCGGCGGGGCGCCCTCCGCTTCCTGCCTGTCCGAGGTCGGCGGCCTGCTGCGCGTCGGCCCGCGCAACGACGCCGGACTGAACGGGACCTTCCTGGGCGTGTGGCAGGATCCGGCGCCGGATTCGACCTTCACCGGCGGCGTGTTCCCGCAGGCGACGGTCCACCTGGTCACGACCGGCACCGACGTCTTCGGCACGGTCGACTGGACCTTCTACCCCTGCGCCGAGGGCGGCTACCTGTCCGGCACCTTCGACGGCGAGCACTTCCTGGCGAACGTGCAGCCGGCGAACACGGCCGAGGCCTTCCACGTCCTCGACGCGACCTGGTTCCCCGAGACCGAGGGCCTCTCCGGCTCGTCCACGCTGCTGTCACCGGGGCCGGTCGCGGAGTGCGCGACGCTGCTCGAGACCGACTTCTCGATGCACGCGATGGACGTGTTGCTGCCGCTGCAACAGGGCGCGCCGCGCGTGGAGCCCGTCGGCGTCGCGCACCGCTTCGGCCCGGACGGCGCGTGGCGCTCGTCCGGCGTCGTCTTCCGCGCGCGCGAGTCCGCGCCGGACGCCGATCAGGACGTCGCGCCCAGGCAGTGACGCAGCGCGCCGTCGAGCGTCGGGTCCTCGAAGCGGAACCCCAGCTCGACGAGCCGCTTCGGCAGCACGCGCTGGCTCGCCAG
>JAUHYB010000365.1 GCA_030426745.1 bacterium | reverse complement strand
TGCACGTCGTCCGCGTACACTGCGCGCGCAACGACATCGACGCGAAGAGCGGCAACGTGCATCCGCGCGCTGCCGCTCTTTGCTGTCCAGGGTCGTCGCGCACACGCGAGAGAGAGAGTCCGCCCTCGCGCCCACCGTTGCGCGCCGTCGCCGCGGTTCCCGCGAGGCAGCGCGATCCGACGCAATGCGGCGCGTTCCAGCGCGTTCCAGCGCGTTCCTGCCCGTTGCGGCGCCCTACCGCGCGCTGACGCACGGTGCAGACCCCTACGGCGTGCGGTCGCGCGAAGCGCCTACGGCGCGTCGTCGCGCGGTCGTGCGAAATGCCTACGGCGCGTCGTCGCGCGGTCGTGCGAAATGCCTACGGCGCGTCGTCGCGCCAGGCAGCGTGCACCGCGTTCGCGTCGCGGTAGGCGCCGCGCCGCGTGTCGGGGCGCACGACGAGGGCCTCGAGCCCGCGCTCGCGCGCCGCCTCCCAGCGCGCCCTGCGCGGCGATCCCTGCGCCGGGCCGGCGTGCGCGCGCAGGTCCGCGCCGTCCACGTACCGCCCGTCCTCGCGACCGCCGAAGGGTTGCAGGCGCTGTTCACCCTGCATGGTGCGAACCGCGTCCGTCGCGGCGGCGACGGCCGAGGCGACACCCAGCGCGACCGCCAGGGCCGCCGCGCGCGTTCCGATCCGACTCACGGCTGCACCTCCAGCGTGCTCGACAGCGTCTTCCAGTTGTTCTCCTCGTCGGACTCCTCGACGGCGTCCAGGTCGTCGACGAAGGCCGCCAGGGTCCAGGTGCCCGGCTCCAGGTCGACCGGCAGGGTCAGGCTCGTCGAGCCCGACGAGTCGCCCTCGGCCGCGAGCCCCGGCAGCGTGCGCACGCCGATCAGGACGTCCGTCTCGTCGACGTCCTCGTCCGCGGACAGGTAGAAGGCGACGCGCGCCGACCCCGACGCCAGCTCGCCGTCGTTGCGGACGACGTCGTCGATCGACAGCGTCCCGCCGGGCGCGACGGTCGTGGCGCCGACCGAGAGCGACGCGACCACCAGGTCCGGCGCGGGCGGCGGCGGCACGTAGACCTCGACGCGTCCGCTCGCCGCGCGCCCGTTGTTGTCCTCGTCCAGCTCCGCGATCGCGTGCTGGTGGTCGGCGAGCGCGCCCAGCCAGTAGTCCCCCACCGGCAGGCTGGTCGGAACCGTGTACGGGAAGCTCTGCGCGCTGCCGAAGCCGACGCCCAGCGAGAAGACGGTGCGCTGACCGATCAGCGTGTCCTCGGTCGTGATCACGTCGTCCGTCGACAGGTAGATGCCCACCTGGAAGCCCGCGGACGACAGCGTGCCCTCGTTGCGCACGGTGTGCAGCACCTGCAGCGTGCCGCCGCTCAGCACCTGCGTCGCCGGCGTCGACACCGCCTCGATCACGAGGTCCGGCATCGGGTCCGGCGCCGCCGTCACGTCCACCAGGCCGGGCGCCAGCAGCGCGTTGTCGCCGTCCTGCAGCTCCGCGAGCGCGCCCAGGTCGTCCGCGATCACGCCGACGTACCACGAGCCCGCGCTGACGCCGGGCGGCAGCGTGTACTGCGACTGGGCCTCGTCCGCCGATCCGATGCCCAGCCCGTCGACGACGCGGCTGCCGACCAGCACGTCCGTCGGCGCGATCACCGGGTTCGACGACAGGTACACGCCGACGCGGAACGCGCCCGCGGGCGCGGTGCCCTCGTTCACGACGCGCTCGACGACGGTCAGGGTCTCGCCCTCCTCCAGCACGGAGGGCGAGAACGAGAGGGCGGTGGGCCGCAGGTCCGGGAGGGGCGGGATGCTCACCTCCACGGTCCCGGCGGCCAAGAGGACGTTGTTCGTCTCGTCCTCTTCGAGGAGCGCTGCGTCGTGGTCCACCACCAGACCCACGTAGCGCGTCCCCGCACCGATGTCAGCGGACACCGTGTAGGCGCCCTGTGCCGTGCTCACCGCGCCGACCGCCAGGCCGGCGACCGTGCGCTCTCCGATCAGGACGTCGTCCGTCGTGATCTCCGCGTCCTCGGAGACGAAGACGCCCACGCGGAACGGCCCGGCGTCCAGCACGCCGATGTTGGTGACCGCGTCCTGCACCGTCAGCGACTGGCCCGCCTCGATCGCCGTCTGCCCGATCGCCACGGTCGTCGGCAGGAGGTCCGGGCGCGGCGGGCGGTGCACGAAGACCGTGCCGCTCGCGACGATCGCGTTGTCGAACTCGTTCGACTCCGGCTGCGTGCCGCCGACGTCGACCAGCGCGCCGACGTGGTACGCGCCCTCCGGCGTCGAACCGGGCACGGTCAGCTCGTCGTCGCCGAAGCTGAGCGCGCCGGGCGCCAGCCCCTCGACGCTGCGCAGGCCGATCAGGATGTCGCCGGGCGTGATCACCGCGTCGGTCGACAGGTACACGCCGACCTGGAAGGTCCCGGCCGCGCCGTCGCCGTCGTTGCGCACCGCGTCCGCGATCGACAACGCGTCGCCCGCGTCCAGGCTGGACGGGCTCGCGCTGAGCTGCGTCGGCACCAGGTTCGAGAGCGTGCCGGATCCGACCTGCAGCACCGCCGACGACACGCGCAGGTTGTTCGCCTCGTCGAACTCGGGGACGTCCTCCTCGGCGTCCGCCAGCGCGATCAGCCGGTAGGCGCCGGCCGGCGTCGCCGCGGGGATCGTCAACGCGCCCTGCGCCGAGGAGGTCTCGCCCCCCGCCAGCGCGCCGACGCTGCGCATGCCCAGCAACACGTCGCCCGCGTCGAGCGCGGCGTCCTGCGACAGGTAGACCGCCAGCTGCGAGGCGGCGGCGGCGAGCGCTCCGGCGTTGCGGACCCGGTCCTGCACGCCCACGCTGCCGCCCGCCTCGAGCTGCAGGGAGTCCGGTACGAGCACGTCGACGATCAGGTCGGCCTCGTTCGGCACCTGCGAGCCGCCTTGGGCGGGTTGCGGGGCCTCACCTCCGCCACCGCAGGCTCCGAGCACGAGGCTCGAGAGCAGGACCACGCTCGTCGCACGCATACCGGACATCCCCTCGCTCCGACGGGCCCCGGCGTGGGACCCGACCGCGGCGATTCCGACGGCGCGGCGGCGCGGGGGGCGAAATGTCCGGAGAAGATGCGCGCGCCGTCAGCGGCGCGGCCAGTCGTCCAGCACGCGCGGGCGCTCGCCGGCCTCGATCAGCACCGGGGCGCCGCCGCGGTTCGGCCCCTGCTCGCGCATCCACGCGACGGCGGCGCGGAAGTGCTCGCCGATCGCGGGGTCGCAGACGACGGGCAGCACGCGGTCGCGCGACAGGCGCTCGCGCAGCGCCGCGCGGCGCGCGGGGTCGTCGGCCAGGCGACCGACCTTCGCGATCCACTCCTCCACCGAGTCCGCGACGCACTCGTCGGCGACGCCGAGGCGCTCCAGCACCGCCGCGCCGATCGCGCCGGCCAGGCCGGGCGTGCGCAGGCTGACGACCGGCACGCCGACGACGAGCGCGTCGACCAGCGTGTTGAAGCCGGTGAACGGGAACGAGTCCAGCAACAGGTCCGCCTCGCGCAGCTCGGTCAGGAGGCGCTCGCGCGGCGTCCACTCGTGCAAGCGATAGCGCGCGTGTTCACCGACGACGCGCCGC
>JAUHYB010000364.1 GCA_030426745.1 bacterium | reverse complement strand
TCGACGCGCCCCTTCTCGACGGAGACGGAGCGGGTGCGCCGTCGGTGGTAGCGCAGCTCGACGAAGCCGCCCGCCTTGGCGGCGAGGACCTCGGCGAGCAGGTCGGTCGGATCGGTGTTCTGCATGGCCCGGATGCTAAGCTGCCGGGCTCCCATGGCCAAGCCAGGCAAACCCCAAGAGCGCCGCTCGATCGCCACGAACCGGCGCGCCCGACACGAGTACGAGGTCCTCGACGAGCTCGAGTGCGGCGTCGTGCTCGTGGGGAGCGAGGTGAAGAGCCTGCGCCAGGGCCACGCCTCGATCGCCGAGGCCTACGGCCGCGTGAAGAACGGCGAGCTGTGGCTGTGCGGCGCGACGATCCCCGAGTACGCGAACGCGACGGTCTTCGGGCACGAGACGGTGCGCGACCGCAAGCTGCTGGTGCACCGGCGCGAGCTGGAGAAGTGGCACAAGCGCGTGAAGGAACGCGGCGTGACGCTGGTCCCGCTGGAGCTGTACTTCCAGGGCAGCCGCGTGAAGTGCCGCGTGGGGCTGTGCCGCGGCAAGAAGCTCTACGACAAGCGCCAGAGCCAGAAGGACCGCGAGGACAAGCGGTCGATGGACCGCGCCATGGGCCGGCGGCGCTGAGCCCGGCAGGCCGTCGACAGGAATGCGGTGCCAGGCACCTTCCTCCGGAATACGGGCCGGGGGGGGCCGCCGCCGGAGGGCGGCGGCCCCCCCCGGTCCGTATTCCGGAGGAAGGTGCCTGGCACCGTAGTCCTGTCGACGCGTCCCGACGTGTGCGGCGCTATCCTGCGCCCTCGCGGCGCGCACGGAGCGCGCTGCGTCCCCGGAGACCCGGCGTCGCCCACGCGCGGCGCGACGTGTCACCAGAGTCAACAGAGAGAGGCTCGCGCCATGAACGCCTGGATCGCCCTGCCCGCTTCCCTGGTCCTCGCCGCCGTCGCCTGGACCACGACCGCCGCGCCGCAGGACGGCGGCGCCGTCTCCGGCGGACTCGGCTACATCGACAGCGGTCCGACCGAGCCGGACATCGACGCGGTGCTGCGCGACGCGCACGCGCGGTACGAGGGCCTGAAGGACGGCGCGAACGCGGACTACATCCCGGTCCTCGACGAGGTCGACTCCGAGCTCTTCGCGATCGCGCTCGTCACCGTGGACGGCCGGGTCCACCTCGTCGGCGACGGCGAGGCGCGCTTCTCGATCCAGTCCATCTCGAAGGTCTTCACCATGGCCCAGGTGATGGCGCAGAGCGGCCCCGACGTGATCTTCGACGGTGTCGGCGTCGACGCGACGGGCCAGCCCTTCAACTCCGTCGTCGCGATCGAGGAGTACCAGGGCCGCGAGATGAACCCGCTCGTGAACGCCGGCGCGATCACCGCGACCGGCCTCGTGCAGGGCGACGACGCCGACGCGATCTTCGCGAGCATCCGCGCGAACCTGTCGAAGTACGCCGGGCGCGAGCTGACGCTGGACGAAGCCGTGTGCGAGTCGGAGCTGGCGACGAACCAGCACAACCGCGCGATCGCGCTCCTGATGCACTCCTACGGCCTGATCGACGAGCACCACGAGCGCGCCGTCGAGGTCTACACCAAGCAGTGCAGCCTCTCCGTCGACACCAGGGACCTGGCCGTGATGGCGGCCACCTTCGCGAACGGCGGGAAGAACCCGGTGACGGGGGAGGTCGTGCTCTCGCCGGACCTCTCGTCGAAGGTGCTGGCCGTGATGGCGACCGCGGGCCTGTACGACGACGCGGGCAAGTGGCTGTACCACTCGGGCCTGCCCGCGAAGTCGGGCGTCGGCGGCGGGATCCTGGCGGTCGCGCCGGGGAGGTTCGGCATCGCGGCCTTCTCTCCGCGGCTGGACGCCGCCGGCAACAGCGTGCGGGCGCAGAAGGCGATCATCGACATCGTCGAGGCGCTCGACGCGAACCCGTACCGCGTGCACCCGCGGTAGGGGCGCAGGGCGGCCGCACCAGCCCCGGCTGCGCCGGCTTCACCGGGAGTGGAGCGCAGGCGTGGCGGAGGCGCTCGCCGGGTGGGGGGCGACGGCGGACGGGGCTCGCCGGGCCTCCACCCCCGCCCCCGCGCTTCTCCCCGATTCCCCCCGTGCAGTCCGCCGCCGGCGCGCCTACACTCGTGCGTTCCTGAGAACGGGGGCGCACTGGTTTCGACCGGTTTGATCTCGCTCTCGAGTTGCGTGCCGGGGATCCCAGGTCACCCCGTTAAACCCCCCCGGGAACTGGCTGAATTGCCAACGACTTTGCTCTTGCTGCCTAGAGTGATCTAGCAGCCGTCTCCGCGGGGAGGGCCCGCGGCCCTGCGGAGGCGCAAACAGCGGGCTGGCCGGTGAACTCCGCACCTCGGTGATCCGGCGAGACAACAGGGGAGCTGGTCCAAGGGGAGCCCGTCTCGGGGCGCCCGGCGGACGAGATACAAAGCCGAGACTATGCACGTAGACGCTCGCGAGACGGGCATTCCGGGACGCGGGTTCGATTCCCGCCGCCTCCACCAACTCGGTCGCGATCCCGCGCGACTGCGCCTCTCCGGCGCTTGCCCCGGCGGCGTGAGCCCCTAGACTCCGGCGCGTGAAGCCCCCGCTCCTCCGCCTCGCGGCCCTGTCCGCGCTCCTCGCCGGCGCCTCCTCCTGTCGGACGATCGACCACGCCTTCGACCAGCTGGACGTGATCAACCTGCCGGAGACGCGCGCCTACAACCTCGAGCAGCTGCACCGGGCGGACCACCACCACCGGTACCTGGCGCACCAGACGGGGGACGTGCAGTACCTGATGAAGAAGGGCATCGGCACCTTCCAGCCGGGGCGGCACCTGTACGACGAGACGCAGGTCGAGAAGATCGACGACCCGACGATCACCTGCCTGGCCGAGCTCGTGTCGCTGTGCAAGTTCGACTCGTCGGACGTGAAGACGTCGAGCTTGCAGGTGGAGTGGTGCGTGCGGATCGCGACGGAGGACTCGTGGCGGCTCTCGCGGGAGCGCGCGCTGTTCGAGCTGGGACGCGCGGCCCTGCGCCTGGACGTCGGCGTGCCCCAGCCGGTGGATCCCGCGTCGGTCGACTCGGTGGAGACCGTCGTCGATTCGATCACGCTGCTGATCCGGGCCTATCGGCCGACGATCGAGCGCGGCGAGTCCGGCATGACCGCCGACGAGTGGGAGGCCTTCGACGACTCCGTCGAGACGCTGCGCGGGCTGACCTACGACCTGGAGTCGGGGCGGCGCGCGCTGAAGGCCGTCACGGCGCTGATCGGGCCCGCCGGCCGCAAGAGCCGCGTGCGCTCGAAGCTGGACCCGCTCGCCCTCGACCTGCAGCGCACGCTGGTATCGCAGGCCATCGACGCCGGCCTGCGCGATCCCTTGCCGGCGGTGCGCGCGGTCGCGATCCACAACGCCGTGCTGTCGGGCGGCGACGTCGTCCTCGCGCAGGCGCTGACCCAGCTGAACCCCGAGTCCAGCGAGGAAGTCATCGACGGCGTGATGCGCCTGGTCGAGGTCTACGACCTGCCCGAGGAGAACGCGGAGCTCTCCGGCGAGCGCTACCGGATGGCGCGGATGCAGTGGCTCGCGATCATCGTCGACTTCGCGGTCA
>JAUHYB010000031.1 GCA_030426745.1 bacterium | reverse complement strand
GCGTTCACGCCGGAGCCCGACAGCGCCTCGATCGTGCCGCGGCCGAAGTGGTCGTGGTCGACGCGCACGCCGACCGCCAGCGCGGTGTAGTCGTCCGAGGGCGCCTCGTACACGCCCAGGGCCTGCGCCTCGTCCGCGTCGGCGTCGAAGCCCTCGATCAGCTCGGCCGGGATCTCGTCCAGGAAGCGCGACGGCATCGTCGAGCTGGTCTGGCCCCAGAACAGGCGCGTCGCGGCCTGCGTCAGGAACAGCCGGTCCTGGGCGCGCGTCATGCCGACGTAGAACAGGCGCCGCTCCTCCTCGAGGCCGGCGTCGGCGTCGCCCTCGGTGATCGCGCGGAAGTGCGGCAGCAGTTCCTCCTCGACGCCGGCGATGAACACGACGGGGAACTCGAGCCCCTTCGCGGCGTGCAGGGTCATCAGCGTGACCTTGTCCGTCGACTCGTCCATGCCGTCGATCTCGGAGACGAGCGCGACGTCCTCCAGGAAGCCGCGCAGCTTCGCGTCGGGGTTCAGGCGGTCGAACTCCTCGGCGTGCACGCGCAGCTCGTCGACGTTCGCGGCGCGCTCGTCGAGGCGCTCGTCGTCCATCTGCGCCAGCCACTCCTCCTCGCCGATCTCGTCGAGGACCATCTCGAGCGCGCTGGACGCCGGCAACTCGCGCGCGGCGGTGAGGCGCTCGACCAGCGCGCCGAACTCCTCCAGGCCCTTGCGCCCGCGCCCGCGGATCGCGGACAGCGCCTCGCCGGAGCGCGCGGCTTGCGACAGCGGCACGCGCCGGTCCGCGGCCCACTGCGCCAGGCGCTCGAGCGAGGTGTCCCCCACCCCGCGGCGCGGCGCGTTCACGACGCGGCGGAAGGCGACGTCGTCGGCGGGGTTCATCACGAGCTTGAGGTACCCGATCAGGTCGCGCACCTCGCGCCGCGCGTAGAACTCGACGCCGCCGACGACCTGGTACGGCACGCCGGCCAGGCGCAGCTGCGTCTCGAGCGCGCGCTGCATCGAGTTCAGCCGGTAGAAGACCGCGACGTCGGCGTGGCGCCGCCCCTCCGCGACCAGCGAGCGCACCTGGCGCGCGATCTCGGCCGCCTCGTCGTTCTCGTCGCCGCACTCCAGCACGGCGATCTTCTCGCCCTCCTCGCGGTCGGACCAGATCTCCTTCGCCTTGCGCCCCGCGTTGTTGCGGATCACGGCGTTCGCCGCCGCCAGGACGTTGCCCGTCGAGCGGTAGTTCTGCTCGAGCTTCACGATCTTCGGCGCGCCGAAGTCCTGCTCGAAGTCGAGGATGTTGCGGATGTCCGCGCCGCGCCAGGCGTAGATCGACTGGTCGGGGTCACCGCACACCGCGAGGTTGCCGTGCGCGCTGGAGAGGTGGCGGATCAGGCGGTACTGGACTCGGTTCGTGTCCTGGTACTCGTCGACCATCACGTGGCGGAAGCGGTGCGCGTAGGCGTCGCGCACGCCGGGGTGGCGCTCGAACAGCTCGAGCACCTTCAGCAACAGGTCGTCGAAGTCGAGCGCGTTGCTGGCGCGCATCGTCTCCTCGTAGCGCGCCAGCACTTTGGCCAGCACCTCGGACTCCATGCCGTCGGTGCCGTCCAGCAGCGCGGCCGGTTCTTCCACCACCAGGTTCTTGCGGTTGCTGATCCACCCGCCGACCGCGCCCGGCCGGAAGCGCTTCACGTCGTAGCCCAGCTGCTTGATCAGGTTCTTGATCATCAGCGTGCGGTCGGCCGTGTCGTGGATCGAGAAGTCGCGCGTGTAGCCCTGGCCCAGCACCTCGATCTCGCGCCGCAGGATGCGCGCGCCCATCGCGTGGAAGGTCTGGATCCAGGCGCCGGTCACCGGCATCAGGGCGGCGACGCGCTCGCGCATCTCGCGGGCGGCCTTGTTCGTGAAGGTGATCGCCAGGACCTCGTCCGGACGCACGCCGCGCTCCTGGATCAGATAGGCGATGCGGCGGGTGACGACGCGCGTCTTGCCCGAACCGGGGCCGGCGAGGATCAGCAGCGGGCCGCGGTCGTGCAGGACCGCCTCGCGCTGGGGCCCGTTCAGGCCCTCCAGCAGGGCCTCGCCCCCCGCGGAGCCCGCGGCGCCGCCGGCGCCCTCCGGTCCTCCCGTTCCGCCCGCCCCTGCGGGCGATCCCGTGTCGCGCACGTCCATCCAGTTCACCATCGCGGGGCGATTCTATCGGGGGGCCCGCTCGGTCCCCACCCTCGCGCGGCCCGAGTCGCGCGCGGGGCCCCCTTTTTCCGCCGGGGGTTCAAGCGCGGCGCGGGGGGCGCCCGATACGGCCGGTGACTCCGAGCGAGATCGGTGGACCGATCGCGGAGTGGCACGAGTCAGTGGGCACCCATTCGCCCCGGCCGATCGAGGCCGACACCGCATGTTCGGATTCGCGAAGCGCAACGACACGACCGAGGCGAGCCAGGAGCCGCCGACGACCCCGCCCGACGCGACCGCGTCGCCGGCGGACGCCGTCGCGCCCCAGGCCGCCCCCGCTCCCGCCCCCCAGAAGGCCGGCGGCCCCGCGGGCGGTCAGAAGCTGAACCTGGTCGGCCGCGACCAGTTCGCGCGCGCCGTGACCGCCGCGGTGCGCCACGGCATCGAGGCCCACTTCGAGGGCGCCGACCCGGCGCGGATCGAGGCCGCCGTCAACACCGCCAAGAGCGGGATGGTCCACCTCCTCCGCCGCGAGTCGAAGGCCGTGCGCGGCCTGCCGAAGGCGGCGTTCCTGAAGGACGTCAAGGAGTCCAAGGCCAAGATCGAGGCCGAGCGCGAGGCCGCGAAGCGCGAGCTCGAAGGCCTGCTCGGTCAACTCACCTCCCGCCGCGACGAGGTCGGCCAGATGGAGGCGAACCTCGTCGCCGAGTCGCGCCTGTCCGGCATGGAGCAGGACTACGAGCTGTCGCAGCGCGTGCAGGCGATGTTCGCCGCGCTCGACGACACGCCGGAGTTGCGCGAGATCCGGGCGCAGGTGACGCAGCTCATGCTGACGCAGATGCAGTCGGAGCGCGACAAGGTCATCGACGCGCAGATGGCGGAACACCGCCGCGAGGTCGCGAACTTCGAGCGCCGCATCTCGAAGCTGACGAGCTCCCTCGAGCTGACCGAGGAAGAGCTGAAGCGCATCGCCGCCGCGAAGGGCATCGACCCCGGCGTCGCGTCGATCTACCGCGACGTGCAGGGGCTCGACTCCGGCGACGCGGACTACGAGACCAAGAAGGAGCTGATGTCGTGCATCTTCGAGGCGAACCTGGCCCTCCAGAAGGGCGGCCAACCCGCTGCCTCCTGACGCACGGCGAGCGACGTACACCGAACCGGCAGCGAGAACCCGGTTCGGTTCCATATGGAAACCACAGGGCTACGGGAGACTGATCCGATGACGGATATGGATGTGACGGACACGGACACGGGGGCGGACATCGCCGAGACGACGCAGTCGTTCGACGAGACCACCCAGGAGAACACCAAGGACCAGGGCGTCCTCTACCTCGGCATCGACCTCGGTACCTCGCGTACCTCGGTCACCGCCTCGAACGGCGAGCGCGTGACGATCGCGTCCTGGGTGGGTTACCCCAAGGACGTCGTCAGCCGCAAGCTGCTCGGCAAGGACGTGCTGTACGGCGACGAAGCGCTCGAGAAGCGCCTCTCGCTGAACCTCTTCCGCCCGCTCGCGCAGGGCGTCCTCAAGTACAACGAGGACGGTGAGGAGGACTACGACGGCAACCTGAAGGCCGCGAAGGACCTCATCCGCCAGGCGATCCGCCAGGCGAAGCCCCGCAAGGACGAGCTCGTGTACGCCGTGATCGGCTGCCCGGCGGAGGCCTCGATCCACAACCGCGAAGCGATCCTCGAGGCCGCCCGCGAGTCGGTGGACTCGGTCATGCTCTGCTCCGAGCCCTTCTCGGTCGCCTACGGCCTCGACATGCTCGACGACGTGCTCGTCATCGACATCGGCGCCGGCACGACGGACCTCTGCCGGATGCACGGCACGATGCCCGACGACTCCGACCAGGTGACGCTGAACTACGCCGGCGACACGATCGACAAGGCGCTCTCCGACCTGCTCAAGCAGAACTTCCCGGAGGCCCAGTTCACCATCCAGATGGTGAAGTCGATCAAGGAGCGCTACGGCGCGGTCGGCGAGCTCCTCGACGCCTGCGTCGTCGAGCTGCCCGTCAACGGCAAGCCGACCTCGTTCGACATCACGAACGAGATCCGTCAGGCCTGCTCGACGATCATCGAGCCGATCGTCAACGGCCTCGGCGAGCTGGTCAGCAGCTTCGACCCCGAGTTCCAGGACAAGCTGAAGAACCGCGTGCTGCTCGCCGGCGGCGGTTCGCAGATCAAGGGCCTGGACAAGGCGATCACCGACGCCATGCACCGCATGCTCGGCGGCGGCAAGGTGATCCGCATCGAGGAGCCGATGTACGGCGGCGCGAACGGGGCGCTCAAGATCGCCCACGACATGCCCGCCGAGTACTGGGAGCAGCTCAAGTAAGCGGGCCTCGGCCCCAGGAGACGGCGACCCCCGCCCGGCTGTGTGCCGAGCGGGGGTCGCCTCCGTTCGGGTCGGGCGGCCGGGCGGCCGGCCAGGCGGTCGGGCGGTCGGGCGGTCGGGCCCGAGCGGGCGCCCGGGCGGGCCGGGGCCGAGGTCACCGATCTGCGGACCGCCGCGTCTCCTGGAGCGGCGGGTCGCCCTCCAGCCCCCTCGCGGCGCCTCCGTGAACCGCGCTCGCGCCCGGAACGGCGAGATCCGGCTCCGGACCTCCCGGCCCCGGGGCACCGCCCCAGGGGCCCTCACCGGACCCGATCGTCCGGGATCCGGGAATCAGAGGAGCGGAATCCGCCGCCGGGACGGGAAATCCGGCGGGCCGGGTGAACACCCGGGATGAGTCGGTGCGTCTTCTCTCGTACCTTCACGCGGCGGGACCCCCCTCACCCTGGACGCCCCACTCGACCGACCCCCGCCCCCGGCTCCTTCTCACACCACACCGGACCAGCCCCGCCCGACTTTCGATCAAGTCGGCCAGGGCGTGGGTTCCGATGAGAAGGCGCGGGGACTTACCATGGGCGAGGTCCGGACTCGATCCTCCCGGGAGCGGCGACTCCCGGGGACCTCCCCCTCGAGAAGACGGACAAGGAAGCGGGAATGAGAAGCGGGACGCACGGTAGAAAACTGCATTTTGCGCGGCGGGCGCTGACGGGGCCTGCCCTCGCCGCGACGCTGCTCGCCGTCCAGGCGGACGCGCAGGACTGGACCTACGACACCGGATTGAGCGGAGCGCTGCCCGAACAGCTGACCTTCGCGGCCAACGACTCGACGGTCCTCTCCGCCTACCGCGGCAACGAGTCGCGCACGGTCCAGCTGCCGGCGGAGAACTCGAACCCGGCTAACCCGGACTGGCTGGAGGTCCGCGACGAGCTGCCGCAGTACCAGTCGCTGGCGGCCGCCGCCCGCGCCGACGTGGCCGCGACCCTGACCGTGGAGTCCGACTGGAGCTCCTCCACCGGCGTGCGCGCCACGGTCAGGAAGTACTCGGACGGCTCCCAGGGCCAGGCGGACTGGGAGCGCGAACTGCCGATCGACATCTTCTTCGGCAACTCGACCGGGATCGCCGTCTCCGAGGACGGCCAGCGCATCGTCGCGGTCGGCTGCACGATCGACGGCAACCTCCACGCGTACGTGTTCCAACCCGGCTCCCAGAGCTGGATCCAGCACAGGACGTTCAGCGTCTCGCCGTTCCGCGCCCTGCGGGCTTCGGCCGACGCCAAGCGCCTCTACGTCCAGGACGCCAGCCGCGTGCGCGTCCTCGACCTCGACACCGGCTCGGTCAGCATGACGCAGAGCGAGACCGGCGAGATCTTCACCGGCGGCCACGCCATCTCCGGCGACGGCAAGACCGTCGCCTACGCGCTCGCCGACCGCATCGTCATCGTGCGCCAGAGCCTGTCCGGCGGCTGGTACGAGCTGCCGCCGCTGCAGATCGACCCGCTGGCCGAGTTCTGCTCGGAGGTCGAGCTCTCGCGAGACGGCAGCGTGCTCGCCGTCGGGATCGAGCGCTTCGACAACCTGACGTCCGGCGTCGTCGTCGTGGAGACGACCAGCGGAGCGCAGCGCCTGGAGGACTTCCACGCGGGCTCCGGCACCTACACGAACGCCATCGGCGACCTCGACCTGTCGGAGGACGGATCGACCGTCGCCCTGGCGCTCTGGGGCGACTCCAGCCAGAGCGTCCCCGAGGTCTCCGTCTACGCGACGGAGGGGACGACTCCGAGCGTGCCGTCGCAGACCTTCGACCTGCCCGGCTCCGCGCTCAGCCTGGACCTCTCGACCCAGGGGCAGCAACTCGTCGTCGCGAGCAAGACGACGCACATGGACTACCCCGGCTTCGTCTACAGCCGCATCGACCGCTTCACGCTCGACGACAACGGCGGGAGCAACGGCGGCAACAACGGCGGCAACGACGAGGACGACTTCTGGATGGAAGGCGCGGGTCAGGTCGGCGAGATCGTGACCTTCCACTTCCGTCCGCAGGGCGCCGGCCAGGCCTTCCTGCTCGTGTCCGACGGCCGCGCGCCGAACCCGTTCCAGATCGGCCAGGTCGGCACGCTGTACCTGAAGCGCACCGGACTGACCGTCTACCCCTACTCGAACTTCCAGGCGGGCTCCGAGGTCGAGATGCAGTACGCGATGCCCTTCGACCCGGACGCCGCGGGCACCGACCTCTACTTCCAGGGCTTCAGCCACACGCCCCGTCGCCTGTCCGCCGACTGGGTGCACGTGACCGTGGCGCCCTGAGCAATGGACTCGGAGGCTATGTTCTGAGGGCACAGGGCGGACGCCTCGCCCGCAACTACGCAAGCTAGAGAAGCCGGGCTGCCGCAAGGCTGCCCGGCTTCTTTCGTTGGTCCAGCCTTCACACAACGGGACCAACCCCATACACGCATTCGATCTCGTGTTCGCCTGAGTGCTCTGTGCTTGCAGCGGCCGCGCTCCGAACATGCCCCTTGGAGGCACACCGCCCTCGAGTAAGGAGATGGTGAATCCGCCACTTCGCTTGCGCTGCAGATTCCGGGAACTGAGACAGGACAGCACGCCCTTGCCCATGAGTCTTGCCAAGCGGCGACACGCGGCAGTCTGCTCTCCAGTGCTTCCGCTGCTAGCAAGTCGTCATGCCCACGGGGAAGACGCCAAGAAGCAGCAATTCCAGAATCTGATACTTGGAGAAATGCATGCAGACAACACACTCGCTCGCGCTCGCGAGCATCACATTCGTAGCCTCAGCCAGTAGCGCAGGAGCTCAGTCCCTGCTCGCGGAGGGATTCGGCACCAGTCAGTTCGATCACGCTGCCTCGGCCGTAGCGGGGATCGGCGACATCGACGGCGATGGCGTAGGCGACTTCATCATCGGTAGCCCCCAGCAAGGTTCAGGCGGCACGGCGATCGTGTACTCGACAGCAACCGGGCTGCCGATCTACAGCCTGGCCGGTGGGTTCGGGGACTCTCTTGGTTCGTCCGTGTGCGGTCTCGGGGACGTGACAGGCGACGGTACACCGGACTTCGCGATCGGAGACGTCCAGGACTACTCGGCGACGCTCTTCTCGGGGAGTGTGCGAGTGTACTCCGGCTCGAACGGTGGTCTGGTCCGGACGATCTACGGAAACTGGGCCTCGGGGTACTTCGGAGGATCGATCGCGAACGTAGGTGACACAAATGGCGACGGAGTCAATGACCTTGCCGTGGGTGATCGATTCGATGGCTCGAATGGTGCCTCGTCCGGCCGAGTCAGCGTGTATTCCGGGTCAACCGGCTTGCAACTCTGGACAGTCATCGGCTCGGGGGTGGATGCCGAGCTCGGCAGCTCGTTGGACGGTGGATACGACTTGGATTCGGATGGCACTCCCGATGTCGTAGTAGGAGCCCTGGGAGACGCAGCCTCTGGCATCGACTCGGGCAGCGCTTACGTGCTTTCCGGCGCGTCCGGCTCGCAGATTCGCGTAATCCATGGGGTCAACAGCGGTGATCACTTCGGAGAGTCCGTGTCACTTGTGGCCGACATCGACTCGGACGCCGTGGCCGACATCGTAATCGGTGCCCCCGGCAGCAATGGAACCAGCGGGTCAGTGCATGTGTACTCAGGCGGCAGCGGGCTTCCGCTACATGCTCTGGCCGGCGACCCCATCAACGGGTTCCTGGGTCGGTCCCTCGAGGACATGGGCGATATCGACGGGGACGGCCTCGGAGACTTCGCGATGAGTCGCTTGAACTGCCACTACGCAGGAGACGATCACGGCGCGGTTGTCATCATGTCGGGTTCGTCAATGCTCCCTATCGCTTGGATGCTGGGCGATTACGAAGACGGTCATTTCGGGAGGTCCCTGAGCAACGCCGGCGATGTCGACGGCGACGGCAAGGATGACGTGGTCGTGGGCGCGCCGTCCGTCAGCACGAGCCTGCTTCTTGTTGGCCGGTACGCGCTCTTCGCTGGCGAGACTCCAATGACCGCCTCCCTCTGTCACGGCGATGGCAGCCTGGTCTCCTGCCCGTGCGGTAACAACAGTGCGCCCGGAGCCGAAGAGGGGTGCAGTCACGGCTCGGGGACCGGTGCCAAGCTCATCGCCACCGGGAGCAGCTCTGTCGTGGCCAACGATCTGCAATTGATCGTCATTCAGGCACAAGCGCTCCAGACGAGCATCCTGCTGCAAGGCGCGTCCCTCATCGCCTCCCCTTTCAAGGACGGCCTGCTCTGCGCCGGGAGCCCTTCGGTGCGGATCGAGACGGTGAACCTCGACGGAGCCGGCATCGGTCGAACGACTTCATCGATCGCCACGGTGGGCGGCGTCTCGCCTGGTCAGACCAGGTACTACCAGCACTGGTTCCGCGACCCTGTCACTTCCGCTTGCGGACAAGGCTCGAACCTGTCTCAGGCGATCCAAGTAGACTGGCACTAGATACGCGGACGTCGCGCCGAGGTCGATCGGCGCGACGTCCCGCACGAAGAAAGCCGCAGGGCCGGCGCGCGTGCGCGCCGGCCCTGCGGGCAAGTCGGAAGGAGCGGCTCCCGCCGGGCGGGAGCCGACCGAGGACGTCTCGCGACGCCTACTGGTTGTCGTTGTTGACCGGGGTCGGGTCGCCGTCGCCGAACAGACCGCGCGGAAGGAGCGCGCCGTTGTCCTGCGTACCGCACTCGAACGGCAGGTCCGCGGCGCTGTAGGCCGCGATGCGCTCGACGAGGACGGCGTAGAAGGCCGGGTCGGCGATCGTCTCCTGCGCCGAGCTGGCGAAGCAGCCGTCGATGCAGATCCAGCCCGACTCACGACGGTTCGCCGCGCCCAGGATCTCGTCCGGGTCGTGGTCCGTCGTGCGCAGGAAGGAGTTCGCGAAGGTGCCGCGCACCTCGAGCAAGGTCGGCTTCTCCCAGCAGTCGAAGGTGTACTCGCCCGAGAAGCCCTCTTCGTTGTCGTTGTAGACGTCGAAGCAGATGGTGGTCTCGAAGTCCTGGCCGCCCGAGAGGCCGATCAGGATCAGGTGGCTGTCCACCGGCGAGCCTTCGCCCATGGCGTCGACGCCCTGGCCGAGGAAGCGCGGGATCGTGATCGTGTCGGGCGCGCGGTCGTACTCGGCGCCGTCGAGGTCACGGATGCCGTCGTCGTCCAGGTCGGTCGGCGCGCGGTCGGCGGTCATGCCGAGGAACGCGACGGGGTTCACCGAGTAGTCGAACTGCTCGATGCCGCTGATGACCATGGCGCTGCCGATCAGGCCGTTGTGCGTGATCGCGTTGCCGGCGTCGTCCTTCGCGAAGGCGTAGACGTAGCCTTGCACCATGTTCGGGTTCATGGCGTTCGTGAGCGCCGTGTACGTGTCGCAGGGCGTCAGCGTGATCGTCGTGTTGAACTCGCTGCAGTCGTCCGCGTCGATGTACATGAACTCGACGTCCACGTCCTCACCGCTGCAGTCCGCGTTGGTGATCGTGATCAGCGTCAGGTCGCCTTCGCGGTTGTCGAACTCCGGGTACAGCAGGAGGCTGCCGGGGCGACGGTAGTGCGGCGAAGGCTCGCGGCACGCGCAACCACCGGGCGGCGGCGGCGGCGGCATGTCTTCGCAGACGGTGTACTGGACGCTGACGACCACGCGCGCCTGCAGGTCCGAGGCCTGGTTCTGCGGCGAGCAGCCCTGCACCGAGAACACGGCGTCCACGGTCGTCAGGAAGTCGAACATGTCACCGGGGTTGCCGATGAAGCCCGCGGCGTCCCCGTCCTTGAACTCGAAGGGCCCGGCGACGAAGTCGACGAACTGCACGTTCGTCTGCGCGGTCTGCGCAGGCGCGACGTTCGTGAACTGACCGTTGCGCGGGAACGTGTCCATGATGGGGAAGTCCATCAGCGGGAACGGGCTCGACGCCTCCAGGGAGGACGTCAGCGACCAGGGAGCGACCGGGCAGGTCGCGCCGCTGAGGTTCGTGTACTCCAGCGTGCCCTCGATCTCGAGGCCGAAGGTCACGACCGCCTTCACCAGCGTCTCGCTGCCTTGCGGCGACCAGGCGGGGATGCTGACGGGGATGTCGGTCCAGTCGAAGAGCGTCAGGGTGCTCTCGAAGCTGTCCGTCTCCTCGGGCAGTACCGTGAGTTGTCCGTCGCAGGTCTGCGCCGCAGCGGACATGCCGCCGATCGCGGCGACGACGACGCCGGCGAACGCGCGCGTCGTGAAGTTCCAGATGTTCATTCCCAGTTGTCCTCCTCCAGAGCCTCCCGAAGAGGGTCGCGACGCGTGGTGGAACGCGCGCGGAGACCCCCCGATCTCCAGATCCTTCCTTGGTTGTGAGGAAGCGTCGCCCCCGTTGACTCTCTCGTCGGGCGTCTTCGAGAACCCTCTCGCGTCGGCGGGAGACGACGCGTGGAGTGGGCCGAAGACACGGGTACGGCAACGAATCCGACCGGATGTTCTCACGCGTGGTGTGCAGCGTCAAGCCGGGCAGGACCATTCCGAACTCCTAACGCGCACCCGTTCGGGGGCTCATCTCGACGCATCTTTGCGTCTTCGTTGCGCGCAGGCCGGCGCATACAAATTGCGACTTCCATCAAGTAGCAACCGCTGCGCGAGGATCGACGGGAGAAGCGCCGCGCGTTGCCTCGATCGCGACGCCGTGCAACCTGTTTCCTCGCTCGCGAGCCGTCGCGGACTCACAATGCAACTTGCTTCAATCGACCTCGCGCGCGGGCATCGCTCCGATGCGAGCGAGGATCCCGGCGCGGCCGTTCGACTCTTCCGAGAGACAGACCTCCGCGCCCCCCCATGCGCGTCGCGCCAGCGCGCCGCGAGCCAGGCGGAAGCGCGCGCTCGGGTGCTCGCCCGGGTGGTCGACGGTGAAGGTCGTCACGAGCAGCGCGCCGCCGGGCGCGAGCAGGGCGGGCAACGCGTCGAAGAGCGCCTCGTCCAGGTAGTTCACGACGACGATCAGGTCCGGGCGCGGGCGGCCCGCCGCCCAGTCGGCCGCCGCCCAGTCGGCCACCGCCCGGTCGCGCGTCGCCCGGTCCTCGCTCACCCGGTCCCCCACCACGGCGAGGTCGACCCGCGCCGTCTCGACGGCGAGCCCCTCGCGCGCGGCGTACGCGGCGACCTGCGCGAGCGCCTCGGCGCTGCGGTCGAACGCCGTCACGCGCCGGCCGCGGCGCGCGAGCTCCAGCGCGTGCCGCCCGCGCCCGCACGCCAGGTCCCAGGCGATCGGCGCGCGGCCGCTCGCGCGAGGCGCCGCGCCGCCGGCCTCCGCGTCGAGGAGGTCCAGCGCGCGCCGCACGAAGTCGTCGACGTCGCCCGCCGTCTCCGCGCGCCGCGCGCGGTGCTTCGCGTCCCACTCGCCGCCGGTGTCCATCTCGCGCCCTATACTCCGCGCCCGTGCACGCCGCGCAAGAGCCTTCCCCCACCGCCGCGCGATGGCAGGACCCGTCGCGCGCCGCGCTGTACGCGGGCGAGCGCTTCGCCCCGCGGCACCGCGCGCGCGACGCGCGCCTGGTGACGCGCCTCGTCCGGCGCTTCGACGAGGGCGCCGCCGCGCGCTCGGTGCTGGACGTCCCTGCCGGCGCCGGGCGACTGCGCGCGCCGCTCGCCGCGCTCGGCGCCCCGGTGGTGGGAGCGGACGTGTCGCCGGCGATGCTCGCGCACGCGGTCTACGCGGCCGAGCGGCGCGCCTGCGTCGCCGACGCGCGCGCGCTGCCGTTCGCCGACGACGCCTTCGACGTCGTCGTCGCGTGCCGCTTGCTGCACCACCTCGACGACGCGGCGATGCGCGCCGCCGTCGCGGAGCTGTCGCGGGTCGCGCGTCGCCTGGTGGTCGCCAGCTTCTGGGACGCGGCGTGCTGGACCGAGGCGCGCAAGCGCTGGGGCCTGCGCCGGATCACCGACGCGCGGCGCTCGATCGCGCGCGCGGACCTCGCGGCCATCGTCTCGTCCGCGGGCGGCGCGCTGCTGGGGCACGCCGCGTCCTTCCGGTTCGTCTCGCCGCAGACCTTCGCCGCCTGGCGCCCCTGACTCGTGGCGGAACTGCGGCGCGGGACGCCCGACGGCCACTGGCAGGTCTACGGGTGGCGACAGAGCGAGATGGAGCTCGCGTGGCGGCTCGGCGCGCGGCTCGCGAAGGAAGGCGCGCGCTTCGGCGAGTTCACCGACTTCGGCGAGGAGCGCGCGTACTGGAAGGGCGGCCCGCTCGCGACGCGCCCGGCGATCCGCCACGCGTTGCGCGCGCGGCTGCTGCGCGTGCCGCCGCCGCGCCTCGCGGAGTACTTCCAGCTGTCGTGGATGACCGAGCGTCACTTCCGCTGCGCGCTGCCGCTGGCCGGCGCGGTGTTGTGGCGCGGCGGGCTGCCGCGATACCAGTTCCTGGCGACGCGCGCGGTGCCGGGCGCCCGGGCCATGGACTCGTTCCTGCGCGAACCCTCGGACGACCGCCCCGCGGTGCTCGAGGAACTCGCCCGCGAGACGGCGCGCCTGCACGCGTTGCGCTTCGTGCACCGCGACCTGTACCCGCGGAACCTGCTGGTCGCGCCGGAGGAAGCGGGCCGCCGCGTCCTCTTCCTGGACGCGTGGCGCGGCGGCGAGCGCGTGCAGTCCCGGGGCGCGGCGCACGACCTGGGCTGCTTCTTCCTGAGCGCCGCGGACCTGCTGTCGCGCGACGAGCAGCGTCGCTTCCTCGCGGACTACCTGGACGAGCGCGCGGCGCAGGGCCGACCCGCGCGCGCGGGCCTCGCGCGCCGCGTCGAGCGCGCGCGTTCGCGGGAGCGCGGCAAGCTCGCCCGCGACCCCGCGCGCCTGCGCGGTCGCGCGATGCCGAGCGCGGGCTGGACCGCGCCGGTCGCGCCGCGCTGAGCGGGAGCCCCCGGGGCGCGCGGAGCCCTACGCCGTGAAGCGGCTCTCGCGGCCGGGCGCGGCCTGCTCCAGGCGCGCGCGCAGCTCGTCCAGGTCGCGCGGGTCGACTGGCGTCGCGTCCCACAGCCGCCCCTCGAGGCGGAAGCGCAGGTGCTCGCCGACGAGGCGCCACTCGGCGAGCTCCTCGTAACTCGCGACGCTCCAGCCCGAACGCACGCCGACGTCGCCGAGGTCGCGGTCCGAGGGTCCCGGCGAAGCCATCAAGACGACGCCGGCCCCGGCGATCGCCGCGAGCGAGAGCGGCAGCAACGGACCGGCGCGGTCCGCGTCGTCCGCCGCGAGGAACCACAGCGCCAGGGCACAGGCCCACGACGCGGCGATCACGACGGCGCGCGCGCGGCGCGATCCGCGCGCCCCCGCGCGCCGCGCGCCCACGCGACGGCGGGCTCCCAACGCGCGCCACGCGACGAACGACGCGGCCAGCGCGAGCTGGACGATCGCGGCGAGGAGCAGCAGGCGGAGCGGTTCGTCGTTCATGGGATCGGCGGCGCGAGAGCGTACTCTACGCGCCGCGTGTACGGCGCCGCCGCGCGCGGAACTTGGCCCGCACACGACCACGACTTCCATGCACCACGACCGCACCGCGCGACGCGCCGCCCTCGCCGCCCCCCTCCTCGCCCTCGCGCTCCTGTTCGCCTCCTGCGCCGCGCAGGGCGCCGGCCGGATCGAGCGCGTCGATCCGCGCGGTTCCGTCTCGCTCGACGAGGCCGCCGACGACCTGGCGCAGGCCGACGTCGTCTTCCTGGGCGAGCTGCACGACGACGACGTCGGCCACGCCCGGCAGCTCGACCTGACGCGCGCGCTGCGCGACCGGCGCCCGCAGCTGGTCGTCTCGATGGAGCAGTTCGAGGCGGACGTGCAGCCGTTCCTCGACGCGTACCTCGCCGGCGACATCGACGAGGAGCTGTTCCTCGAACACTCGCGCCCCTGGCCGAACTACGCCGAACACTACCGCCCCGTCGTCGAGTGGGCGAAGCGCGAGGGCGTGCCGGTCGTGGCCGCGAACATCCCGCGGCCGCTGGCGAGCCGCGTCGCCTACCGCGGGCTCGGCACGACCGACTACTCGCTGTGGAGTCCGTGGGTGATCGACGTCGACGAGCCGGCCTACCTGTCGCGCTTCCTGGTCGCGATGGGCGGCGACCCGGACGACGAGCCGAGCGCCGGCGTGCGGCGCTGGTTCGCCGCGCAGGTGATCAAGGACGCGATGATGGCGCAGAGCATCGTGCGCGCGCTGGACGCGACGCCGGACGACCCCCCGCTGGTCGTGCACTGGTGCGGCCGCTTCCACTCCGACTACGGGCTGGGCACGGTGTCGCGCGTCGAGGACCTGCGGCCGGGGACGGACACGCGCGTGGTGTCGATGATCCGCGGCGCGGAGCGCGCGTCGGTGGACGACGGACTGGTGATCGGCGACTACGTGGTGCGGACGCCGGAGTGAGGGATACGGTGCCAGGCACCTTCCTCCTGAATAACGACCGACGGGTGGGAATCGCCCCTGGCGATTCCCACCCGTCGGTCGTTATTCCGGAGGAAGGTGCCTGGCACCGTATCCCCTCACTGCACGCTCCCGCTAGTAGAAGTGCCGGCTCGCGGACTCCCGCAGGTCCTCGAGCACCTCGCCGTGGTGCACCTCGCCGCGCATGATCTTCGGCTCGCTGGAGCCGCGCGGCAGCCAGGTCGAGTCGCCGGCGCGCAAGGTGTAGGCCGCGGCGCCCGCGGCCGTCGGGTGCACCTCGACCTTGCCGTCGAGGCAGCAGACGCAGGTGCCGCCGGTCTCGCGCACGTTCACGCCCACCGCTTCGCCCGAGATGCGCATCCGGCCGTCCGGCGTGTTCACGATCAGCTCGGGAGCGTCGACGCGGCGGAAGGAGAACTGCAGCGAGCCCTTGTCGACGGTCAGGACGATCGGGTCGCCGACCTCGTCGAAGCTCACGACCGCCGACGGATCCATGCGCAGCAGGATCATGCCGCCGTAGCTCATCAGCACCGGCTCGCCGCCGCACTCGACCTTGCACGACGAACCGGCGTGGATCATGCCGTGGAGCTCGTCCTTCGTCGGCTCGGACACGGACACGCCGTTCACGGAGAACGCGCCGCCCTCGACCTTCTCCCAGCGCGCGCTGTCGCGCAGCAGCTCGGGGACCAGGAGCAGCGCGGCGATCACCGCCGCGGCGGCGGGGAGCCAGCGCAGGAGGCGGCCGCCCAGGGGCGCGGCGGGCGTGGCTCCTCCGACGCGGCGGAGCGGCGGGGCGGCGGGCGTCGCGCCGGACAGGAAGGCCGCGCGGCAGCGCTCGCGGAACGCGTCGTTCGCCGGGGGCACCTCCCACTCGCCGAGCGCCGACTCGACGGCCGTGTCGCTGCAGCGCAGGTCGCCGGCGACGAAGGCGCCGCGCAGCTTCGCGCGGAACTCGGGGCAGGGGTCGGGGGTCGTCATGGAGTCCAGCGCCTCACGCAGCTCGCGAGGCAGTTCGGGGTCCGAGGCCGAGGTCTTGTCGGGGGCCTCGTCGGGGCGGTGGTCCGGGGCGTTCGTCACGCGACACCCCCGCCGGACAGGCCGAGCGTGCCGCCGAGACGCTTGCGCAGCTCCTCGAGCGCGCGCGAGTAGCGCTTGCGGACCGCGGTCTCGTTGCGGTCCACGATGCGGCCGATCGCCTCGAAGCTCATCTGTTCGAAATAGCGGAGCACCAGCGTCGTGCGCATGCCCTCGGGCAGGTCCTCGACGGCCGCTGCGATCTGCTCCGACAGCTCCTGGTTCTCCAGGTCGCGCGTCGGCGTCGGCAGCTTCGAGACCGCCCAGTGCTGGCGCTCTTCCTCGTCGATCGTCAACTCGCGCTGCACCGTCTTGTGACTGCGGCTGCGCCAGTAATCGCGGACCTTGTTCGCCGCGATGGTGAAGACCCACGGCGCCAGGGGGCGCTGCGGGTCGTAGCTGGCGAGCGCCTGGTGCAGGTGCAGGAAGATGTCCTGCGTCAGGTCCTCGGCCAGGTGGTCCTTGCCGACCATGCGGCGGACGAAGCCGTAGATGCGGTCGAAGTAGGCTTCGTAGAAGCGCGTCAGGGCGTCCGCGTCGAGCTGAGGGAGGCCGTCGAGCACCTCCTGCGGGAGCTCGGGGTCGCCGGTCCGGGTGGTCTGACTCATCGACTGCGGGGCTGGGGTCTTTCGGGCCGCGACGTGCACGAGGTGCGCCTGCGCGATCGCGGCGGTGACGTGACGCGGAAACCCGCGGAATTGGTCGGAGGACCGAGCAGTGTAGCGCCGCGATCGCGCCGACGCGCCTTGACCGCCCGGGGGCCCGCCGTGAGGATCTGCCGCATGCTCCGGCCCCTCCCCCTCCACGCGGCGCTCGCCGCGGCCGTCGCGCTGCTCGTCGCCGGCTGCTGGGCGCGCGTCCCCGGCGCCCAGACCGGCGACGAGATCGTGCTGAACCTGCCGATCCGATCCGCCGGTCCCGGCTCCCTCGACCCGGTCCGCGGGTCGACGACCTACGACAACCAGGCGGTCTCGCTCGTGTACGAGACGCTGCTGCAATACAAGTACCTGGCCCGCGAGCCCGGCTTGCAGCTCGAGCCGCTGCTGCTCGAGAGCATGCCCGAGCGGTCGGAGGACGGCTTGACCTGGTCGTTCCGGCTGCGCGACGACGTCCACTTCGCCCACGACGAGTGCTTCGCGAGCGAGGCGAACCCGGACGGCGCGGGGCGCCGGATGGTCGCCGCGGACGTCTTCTACTCGTGGAAGCGGATCGCCGACAAGTCGATCGACACCAAGTCGTGGTGGTTGGTCGAGAACATGATCGCGGGCTTCGACGAGTGGCGGCGTGAGCGCAACGGTGTGCGCGACTACCTCGAGTACGCGCGGGAGAGCGAGGCGTTGCGGCGCTTCCACGCGGCGAAGGGCGGTGACGGCGCGATGGGGCTCGAGGCGCTGCGCGCGGACGCGACGTTCCGCGTGGAGATCGCGAAGGGCGCGTCGAAGCTGCTCGGCACCGACCTGGCCGCCGTCGCGGAGTGGTCGCAGGACCAGCGGGCGAAGTGGGACATCGAGGACTTGCCCGGCGGCCTGGCCGACGAGGTCCCCGGCGCGGCGGTCGCCGCCTTCTGCGAGGCGCTGCTCGACGCGTACCTCGAGACCTGGGACCTGGACGCGCCGTACGACTTCTACGCCGCCGACGTCCCCGGCATGCGCGTCACGGGCGAGTTCACCTTCGAGGTCGAGCTGACCGAGCCGGTCTCGAGCTTCCTCTACAAGCTCGCGATGTTCCAGCTGTCGGTCGTGCCGCGCGAGGCGGTCGAGCACTACGGCTGGCGCCTGTCGCGACACCCGGTCGGCTCGGGTCCGTTCGTCCTGGAGCGCTGGCAGACGTCGCTGTCGCTGGAGTACGTGCGCAACCCGAACTTCCGCGTCGAGCTGTACCCCTCGGAGGCCGACCCGGGCGACGAGGAGCGGGGCCTGCTGCGCGACGCGGGCAAGCGCCTGCCGCTGGCCGACCGCATCCGCGTGCACTGCTACGTGCAGGACCAGCCGATGTGGCTCGACTTCCGCTCGGGCCTGCTCGACTACGCGCAGGTGCCGGCGGAGAACTACGAGGACTCGATCAACAAGCGCACGCGCAAGCTGAAGAAGAAGTACGCCGAGCAGGGCATCACCTACCACCCGGTCCCGCTGCTCGACTTCATCTTCCGCGGCTTCAACTGCGACGAGAGCAAGAACCCGATCCTCGGCGGCTACAGCGAGCGCGCGATCAAGCTGCGCCGCGCGATCAGCCTCGCGCTGGACCTCGACGAGTTCAACGAGACCTTCTACAACGGCCAGAACGTCGTCTACGACGGGATGATCCCCCCCGGGCTCGCCGGGCACCCGGAGGGCGGGCGCTGCGACGCCGCGTCCCGCGGTCCCGACCTGGCGGAGGCGCGCCGGCTGCTGGCGGAGGCGGGCTACCCGAACGGCGAGGGCCTGCCGCGCTTCGACTACTACACCTCGCAAGCGGCCAACAGCCAGGAGCAGGGCGAGATGATGCGCCGCCAGCTCGCGCAGGTCGGCATCGAGATCAACCCGATCCTGCTGGAGTTCGCGCAGCTCATCGATGCGATCGACGAGCGCAAGGCGCCGATCTTCAGCTTCGCGTGGGGCTCCGACTACCCGGACGGCGAGAACAACCTCGCGCTGTTCTACGGGCCGAACGCGTCGCCGGGATCGAACCACTACAACTACGAGAACGCGGAGTACGACCGCCTGTACGAGCGCGCGCGCACGATGGTCGACTCGCCGGAGCGCACGGAGCTGTACGAGACGATGCGCGACATGGTGCTGCGCGACGCCGCGTTCTCCGGCTCGATGGCGCGCACGCGCAACTACCTCGGCACCGCGCGCCTCGAGAACTTCAAGCCCAGCGAGGACTTCTGGAACTGGCCGAAGTACCTCACCATCGACCCTGACGCGGCGGCGGAGACTTCGCCCGCGACGAAGGACTGACCGCCCATGTGGACCTTCATCCTGCGCCGGCTGCTCTACAACGTGCCGGTCTACCTGGGCATCCTCGCCCTGTTGATGGGCGCGCTGCGCATCAACGACCCGGTCGCCGGCAAGCTCGGCAAGAACCCCTCCCCCGAGGACAAGGCCGCCCTCGAGGCGAAGTACGGGCTCGACGAACCGTTCCCGGTGCAGTACCTGGAGCTCATCGGCGACGTCGTCACGCTGGACTTCGCCAGCGTCGAGAGCTGGACGAACCCGGGCCTCTCGGTCGGCGAGATGCTGGGCAACTCGATCGTCCCCAGCCTGTCGATCACGATCCCGGCGCTGTGCCTGACGAGCGTGCTGGCGGTGTCGATCGCGATCGTCTCCGCCTTCTTCCGCGGCAGGCCGGTGGACAAGCTGCTGATGGCGCTCGCCGTGCTCGGCATGAGCGTCTCCTTCCTCGTCTACATCGTCTTCGGCCAGTACTGGTTCGGCTACCTCCTCGGCAGCGCCGACAGCGTCAGCTACTTCGCCGTCGGCGGCTACGAGCCCGGCCTCGCCAACTGGCCGTACTACTGCCTGCTGCCCGTGCTGATCAGCACGATCGTCGCGATGGGCTACGACACGCGGTTCTACCGCGCCGTGATGGTCGAGGAGTCGGGCCGCGACTACATCACGACCGCCAAGGCGAAGGGCGCGTCGAAGAAGAAGATCATGTTCGTCCACATGCTGAAGAACGCGATGATCCCGATCATCACGCGCATCATGACGACGCTGCCCTTCCTCGTGATGGGCTCGCTGCTGCTCGAGGTGTACTTCAACATCCC
>JAUHYB010000363.1 GCA_030426745.1 bacterium | reverse complement strand
CCGGGAGCCGCCGCCGGCGGCTCCCGGCCGTGGGCCGCTATTCCGGAGGAAGGTGCCTGGCACCGTATTCCTGTCTAGGCGCGGGCGGCCTCGTTCCGTCCAATACGGCGCATGCAGCTCGTCCACGGCCTCTTCGGCGTCTTCGTCTTCTGCGTGCTCGCGCGGCTCATCAACGGTCGGCGCGGTCGCATCCCGTGGCGGATCGTGTTCGGCGGGCTCGGCCTCCAGTTCGTGCTGGCGTACCTGTTCATCGCGAGCGACGTCGGCACGGGCCTGTTCCGCGCGGCCGCGGACCTCGTCACCGGCCTGATTTCGATGAACGCGCAAGGCGCGGAGTTCGTCTTCGGGCCGCTGTCGCGCTGGGACCTGATGAACGAGGTCTTCGGCGCGGACCACGCCTTCGTGTTCGCCTTCGCCGGCACGGGCCTGGTCGCGATCATCTTCTTCAGCGCGCTGATGAGCGTGCTGTACCACCTCGGCGTGATGCAGTTCCTGGTGTGGTTGCTGGCGCGCCTGATGAGCCGCGTCCTCGGCGTCTCCGGCGCCGAGTCGATGGCGATGGCCGCGAACGTCTTCGTCGGCCAGACCGAGGCGCCGCTCGTCGTGAAGCCGTACATCGCGAAGATGACCGGCAGCGAGCTGAACGCGCTGATGACGGGCGGCTTCGCGACGATCGCGGGGTCGGTGCTCGCGGTCTACATGGGCATCATCGGCAAGGAGTACGGGCCGCACCTCCTGGTCGCCTCCGTGATGAGCGCCCCCGCCGCCTTCGTCGTCGCGAAGCTCATGCTGCCCGAGTCCGAGGTCTCGCCGACCGCCGGCCGCATCCCGCTGCGCGTCGAGCGCGACGCGTCGAACCTGATCGAGGCGGCGACCAACGGCACGCAGGACGGCCTGAAGCTGTACCTGAACGTGATCGCGATGCTGATCGCGTTCATCGCGCTCGTGAACTTCGTCGACTGGCCGCTCGGCTGGCTCGGTTCGCGCTACGAGTGGCTCTCCGACGACCTGTCGCTGTCCTACCTCTTCGGCAAGCTCCTGGCGCCGCTCGCGTGGTGCATGGGCGTCGAGGGGTGGCACGACTGCGAGCTGTTCGGCTCGCTGATGGGCACCAAGGTCGCGGTGAACGAGTTCGTGGCCTTCGGCGAGCTGATCCGCATGATGCCGGCCGACGTCGCCGCGGGCGCGACGGGCGCGGCCGAGGCGGTGACGGCGGGCGCGGCGGAGGCGGCGACGGAGAGCGCGCGCGCCTTCCAGCACGACCGCTCCGCCGCGATGGCGGCCTACGCGCTGTGCGGCTTCGCGAACTTCGGCTCGGTCGGCATCCAGATCGGCGGCATCTCGCCGCTGGCGCCCGGCCGCAAGACGGACCTGTCGCGCCTCGCCCTGCGCGCCATGATCGGCGGCGCGTTCGCGTCGTGGATGACGGCCACGGTCGCCGGCATCTTCCTGTAAGCTCCGCGCCATGCCCGTGATCGAGACCGACGAGCGCGACGCCCGCGCGCGCCTGACCGACAGCCTGCGCCGCCACGGCGTCGGCGACGCGCGCGTCGCGTTCGTCCTCGGTTCGGGGCTCGGCGACTTCGCGGACCGCATCGAGGGCGCGCAGGCGATCCCCTACGCCGAGCTCGACGGCATGCCGACCTCGTCCGTGCCGGGCCACGCCGGCCGGCTCGTGACGGGCACGCTGCACGGCGTTCCGGTCGTCGCGCAGCAGGGCCGCGCGCACCTCTACGAGGGCTGGACCGCGCACCAGGTGACGCGTTGCGTGCGCGCGCTGGTCGGCCTCGGCGTGCGCGACGTCGTGCTGACGAACGCCGCCGGCGGCCTGCACGACGACTGGCCCGTGCCGACCTTGATGCGCATCACCGACCACCTGAACTGGCAGGGGCGCACGCCGCTCGCCGGGCACGAGGCGTCGCTGGGCACGCCCTACGACGCGGACGCCGGCGCCGCGCTCGACGACGCCGCGGCCGAGGTGGGCGTCGACCTGCAACGCGGCGTCTACGGCGCGCTGCTCGGCCCGACCTACGAGACGCCGGCCGAGGTGCGCTCGCTGCGCTGGGCCGGCGCCGACGCGGTGGGCATGAGCACGGCGCTGGAGGCCCTCGCCGCCGCCGCCGCCGGCGCGCGCGTCGCGGCGATCAGCTGCATCACGAACCTCGCCGCGGGCATCACCGGCGAGGAGCTGAACCACGACGAGGTCGTCGAGGCCGGCGCCCAGGCCGCCGCCGACTTCGCGCGGGTGCTCGTGGCGGCGACGCCCCGGCTGGCGGCGCTGCCGGCGTAGGGCGACGACGCCCCGGCGACGGCGCGGCGACGCCCCGACGACGGCACGGCGACGCCCCGGCGACGGCGCTGACGGCGCTGACGGCGCAGGGCGGCGCAGGGCGGCGGATGGCGCAGTAGGGCGCGGAATTCCGCCCCTCGACGCGAACCGGCGGGCGCGCCGACGATCTCGACCCCCGGGGGGGCGCACCCGTTGCTCATATGCGGAGACGCGGATATGCTCCCGCGCCATGAGCCCTGACCCCCGAACGACGGCCGCCGAGGGCGCGGCGGTCTGCGGTCGCGACGCGACCTTCCGCGCGCTCTCCGACGCGACGCGCCGGCGCCTCTTGGCGCTGCTCCTGGACGGCGAGGCCTGCGTGGGCGACCTGGTCGAGGTCCTCGGGCTGCCGCAGCCCACGGTCTCGCGCCACCTCGCGCACCTGCGCCGGGCGGGGTGGGTCGCCGTGCGGCGGGACGCGCCGTGGGTGCACTACCGCCTGGCGACGGGCGACGACCCGGTGCGGGCGGCGCTGGTCGAGGCGTTGCGGCGCGCGGGCGACGGCGAGCCCTACGCCGGTGACGCGGAGCGCGCGGCGCGGCTGCGGGCGGCGGGCGGGTGCTGCCCGAACGATCGCGGGGAGGCGCGGTCGTGAGCGGGCGGGTTCGCGTCGGCATCCACGGCTTCGGCCGCATGGGTCGGCTGGCGGTGCGCGCGGGATGGGGGCGCGACGACGTCGAGTTCGTCGCGATCGACGAGCCGAACGCCGAGGCCGACACGATGGCGCTGTTGCTGGAGTTCGACTCCGTGCAGGGGCGCTGGTCGCGCGCCTGCTCGGCGGAGGACGGCGCGCTGGTCGTCGACGGCGCGCGCATCGACTACGCGCGCGTCGCCGACCCGGCCGAGGCGCGCTGGAAGGAGCGCGGCGTCGACCTGGTGCTGGAGTGCAGCGGCAAGCACCGCACGCCCGCGTCGCTCGAGGGCCACTTCGCCGCCGGCGCGCGGCGCGTGGTCGTGTCGGCGCCGGTCTCCGAGGGCGCGGCCAACGTCGTGCTGGGCGTCAACGACGGCGCGTTCGACCTGGGCGCGGAGCGCATCGTGACCGCCGCGTCCTGCACCACGAACTGCCTGGCGCCCGTCGTGCGCGTCGTGCACGACGCGATCGGCATCGAGCGCGGCCTGGTGACGACGATCCACGACCCGACGAACACCCAGAGCGTGCACGACTCGCCGCACCGCGACCCGCGGCGCGCGCGGGCGTCGCAGGTGAACCTGGTCCCGACCACGACGAACTCGGCGACGGCGGTGACGCGCATCGTGCCCGAGCTCGCCGGCAAGC
>JAUHYB010000362.1 GCA_030426745.1 bacterium | reverse complement strand
GGCCCCGCGGGGCCGGACCACTGGGAGACCCTCCCGGGAAGGTCGGGAGGACGAGCGATGCGCGGCGAGCCAGGAGACCCGGACGGCCGTCGGGACTGCACCGGCCCCGGGTATGGGCCTCTCGTTCCCTTGCGGCGTCGCCGCGACGGGTGCCGGTGTTCGACGTGGACTTCGAACCCCAAGGGACCCCCGCCATGCGCACCCTCAGCCTGCTCGCCGCCGCCACCGTCGGCGCGCTCCTCTCCCCCACCGTCTCCGCCCAGGAGACGATCGCCCCCGGCTTCGCCGTCGCCTCGAGCGGCCCGGCGCCGGTCGCCTTCGCCTCGTCGGACAGCACCAGCGACGGCCGTCGCGTGTTCTTCGACGGCTCGACCGTCGACCTCTACGACGCGAGCGGCGCCTTCCTCTCGAACCTCGGCACGACCGCCTCCTTCGTCTTCGCGAGCTTCGTGGAGGTCGACCCGACCGACACCTTCGCGATCGTCGGCGAGAGCTCGAACGGCGACATCTACAAGGTGATGCTCGACGGCAGCGGCATGACGCCGATCGCCACGATCCAGTTCAGCTACGACGCGGTCTTCGAGGACGGGTCGAACCTGCTGGTCTCCGCGACGCACTTCGGCTCGGGCAACGACATCCTGCGCCTCGACACCGACACCGGTACCTACGCGCCGGTCGCCGTCGTCCCCGGCTACGGCGGACCGCTCGACCTGGCGCCGAACGGCGACCTCGTCTACGGCGAGCCGAGCATGACCGGCGGGCGCGTCCTGCGCTTCGACGCCGCGCTGCTCTCCGCCGGCCCGGTGCTGGACGAGTTCGACGCCGACGTCCTGGTCAGCGGGCTGGACGGCGCGTCGTCGCTGGCCGTCGACCCGGTCTTCGGCAACATCTTCATGACGTCGAACGTGTGGGCGGTCTCCGGCAACCTGTTCGAGTTCGACGGCGACGGCAACCTCGTCGACACGATCGCGAGCAGCGCCGCGTGGCTCACCGGCCTCGAGTTCGTCCAGGGCCCGGGCGTCGGCCACTTCCACGCCTACCAGCCCGCGGACGGCCTGAACCTGCGCTACAGCAACGGCACCGACGAGGTCGTGATCGCGCCGCAGCGCCCGGTGTTGACGCACACGCAGTTCGGCCACTTCGCCACGATCCACGTGACGGGCGCCGTGCCGAACGCGGGCGCGCTGGTGACCTTCGGTCCGGCGGCGAACGTCGTGCCCGAGTACTCGGTGCAGCTGTCGTTCGACTTCCTGTTCCACACCGACATGCCGATGAACAACATCCGGCGCCTCGGCCTGCGCATCCCGACCGACGCGAACGGCGAGGGCAGCTTCAGCTACTTCACGCCCGGCGGCGGCACGCCCGGCACGCGCTGGTTCCAGCTGCTCGTCACCGACGCGAACAACCTGTTCGTCGGCTCGTCGAACAGCGTCACGAACTGATCGACGCCGCCTGACGCACGCGCGGCGCCGGCCCTCCTCACGGGGGTCGGCGCCGCTCCCATTCGCGCAAGTCCCCGCGTGCGCGTCACCGCGCGAGAGTCGCACCGCGAGAGTGACTTCGCCGGAGCCTCGCCTCGAGAGCCACGGCGCGAGACCCGCGGGCGCGCGCTACTCGACCGAGATGCGGCGCACCCAGGGCAAGGACCGCCGCAGCTCGGGCTCGATGCCCTGGCGCACGGTCCAGAACGACATGCCGCAGCCCTCGCACGCGCCCTGCAGCGACAGGCGGACCTCGTCGTCGAGCACCTCGACCAGCCGCACGTCGCCGCCGTCGGCGCGCAACATCGGGCGCAGGCGCTCGAGCGCTTCCTCGACCTCCGCGACGCGCGCGGGGTCGCCGGGCACCTCGCGGGGCGCGTCGGGCAGCTTCTTCTGGAACCACTTCACGGTCGACTCGCTCGCTCCATGGCCGTCAGCGTGGACCGCGGCCGCGCGGGACTCAAGCGGCGTCGCCGCGGAAGCAGCCGCCGGGGAAGCGCAACTCGACCGCGTCGTCGGCGACGACGACGGCGACCTCCGGCAGGCGGTCGCGGATCGCCGCCAGCGGATCCGCCAGGCCGCGCTCGGTCGCGCCCGCGAGTCGCAGCACGCGCGCGCCGTCCGCGTCGTCGACGCGGAGGCTCCACGACAGCGGCGCGTCGACGGGCGCGGCCAGGCCGGCCGCGTAGACCGCGGAGCCGAAGGCCCACGCCACGCGCCAGCCGTCGCCCGTGCCCGGCGCCAGGTCCGGCAGCGGGCCCGCCGGCGCGTCGACCTCGCGACCCTCGCGGCGCAAGCCGTCGCGCACCGCGTCGAGGGTCCACGCCAGGCCGCGCGCCTCGCGCCGGTCGCGCAGCAGGTCCGCCCCCGACGCCGCGGCGATCACCGCCAGCACGTAGCCCAGCTCGTGCACGGTCTCGGCCGTCTCCGCCAGGTCGCCCGCGCGGTCGCGCAGGAGGTCGTCGGCGCCGCCGAGTTGCATCAGCGCCTGGAAGTTCGCCAGCAGCTGCGTGGCGTTGTTCAGGCGGTGGATGACCACCGGCATCAGGCCGGCCGTCAGCGCGTCGGGGACGCGTTGGGTGCTCTCGCTCGCGGTCACCTCGAAGGTCCTCCGGAAGTCGCGGGAGGCGGCGCGTCGGCCGCCGTGCGCGCGCTCCGCGTCCGTCCGGTCGCGCGCGCGGGAGGTGGTACCAAGGAGGGGACTCGAACCCCTACTCCCTTGCGGGAAGTGGATTTTGAATCCACCGCGTCTACCAATTCCGCCACCCTGGCATTCGGCCCGGCAGTCTAACGCCGGAGCCCGCGGGGTTCACTCCCGGACGTCGGCGTCTTGCGGGCGCGCGTCCCAGGCGGCGCCGAGGCCGCGCGCCACGCCGGTCGCGCGCGCGGCGTAGCGCACCGACGCGAGCAGCCCGGCGCGGTAGCACTCCAGCGACCAGGTCTCGTGGCGCAGCCGCACCCACTCGCCCTCGGCGCCGAACACGACCTCCTGGTTCGCGTGCGCGCCCGGCAGGCGGACGGAGTGGATCGCGACGTCCGCCGGGTCGACGCCCGCGACCTCCGCCAGACGGTCCGCCGTGAAGCGCGCGGTGCCCGACGGCGCGTCGGCCTTGCGCTCGTGGTGCATCTCGATGACCTCGAAGCGCGGGACGTGGCGCGCGATCTCCTCGGCGGCGCGCTGCACGAGGAGCGCGCCCAGGCTGAAGTTCGGGACGACGACGCCGCCCAGTCCGAGCGCCCGCGCGCGTTCGTCCAGCGCCGCGCACTGCGCCGCGTCGACCCCGCTGGTGCCGACGACCGGCCGCGCGCCGGCTTCCAGCATCGCGACCGCGTTCGCGTAGCCGCGCGGCGCGCGCGTCAGGTCGACGGCCACGGCGCAATCCGACGCGCGCAGCGCCGCGCCGAGGTCGTCCGCCGCGCCGACGCGCGCGACGAGCGCCAGGTCCGGCGCCGCTTCGATCCACGCGCACGCCGCGCGGCCCATGCGGCCGGCCGCGCCCGCGACGGCGACGCGCAGCGCGCTCACCGCCGCCGGCTCCGGTCCGCCGTGACCGCCAGGCGCAGGATCTCGAGGCACAGGCCGGGGAAGCCCAGCCCGGTCGCCGCCGCGGCTTGCGGCGTCAACGAG
>JAUHYB010000361.1 GCA_030426745.1 bacterium | reverse complement strand
CGAAGGGGACGCGTGATGGAACTCGCCCGTTCGTTGAACCGCCTGGCCGGTCACGTGCGCGAGGAGATCGCCGCGCGTCGGCGCACGCTCGCCCTGCTCGACGAGCAGGAAGCGGCCATCCGCGCGAACGACCCCGCCGCCACGGCGGAGGCCGTCGAGCGCCTGGACCGCGAGCTGACGACCTGCGCCGAGCGCAGCCGCCGCCGCGCGGGCATCCTCGCCGACCTCGGCGCCCACTGGGGCGTGCGCCCGGACCTCCTGAGCCTGGGCAGCATCATCGAGCGCGCCGGCGACACGGCCGCCGTGCTCGCGCCGCTGCGCGCCGAGCTGCGCGACGCCAGCGCCGCGGTGGTGCGCAAGAACCGGCTGCTGGGCGCGCTGATCGGCATGCACCGCCGCGTGCTGCGCGACGTGATCGAGACCGTCCTGGACGAAGAGCCCGGCGCCGCGCTGTCGGGCGCCGGCACCCTGATCGACGCGGAGGCCTGAACCATGCCGAGCATCGGATTGCACACGGGCCTGAAGGCCCTCCTGACGTCGCAGGCCGCGCTGGACATCGTCGGCCACAACGTCGCGAACGCGAACACCGCGGGATACTCGCGGCAGAACCTGGGCGTGTCCGCCGCCGGCGTGCTGAACGTGCGCGGGCTGGCGATCGGCGCGGGCGTGAACTCCGACTTCGTCGGGCGCACGGTCGACTCGCTCTTGCAGTCGCGGATCGTCACGCAGTCGTCGGCGCTGGCCGGCCTGACCGCGCAGATCGACGTGCTGAGCAGCGTCGAGGCGTTGCTCGGCGAGCCGGGCGGCTTCGGCATCTCGTCGGGCCTGGACAGCTTCTTCCGCAGCATCTCCGAGTTCTCCAGCTCGCCGACCGAGCCCGCGCTGCGCACCGGGATGGTGCAGAGCGCGGGGTCGCTCGCCGGCCAGTTCAACGAGCTGGCGGTGGGGCTGTCGAACCTGCAGAGCGACACGGCGCACCAGGTGAAGTTCAACGTCGGCGAGGTGAACGCGCTGGCCGAGCAACTCGTGCAGCTGAACGGCGACATCGCCGAGCTCGAGTCGACGGGCCTGCCGGCGAACGACCTGCGCGACCAGCGCGAGCTGGCGCTGCAGCAGCTCTCGCAGCACGTGAACATCGGCTACACCGAGGGCGCGAACGGCATCCTGCGTGTGACGGTCGGCGGCCGCCTGCTGGTGGGCGAGTCGCGCTCGTTCAAGATGCAGAGCGAGGTCGACCAGGCCGGCGGCGTGACGCTGACGATCGACGGCAGCCAGATCCCGCTCAGCGTGACCAAGGGGGCCATCGCCGGGCTCGAGAGCCTGTCGCAGGGCTTCATCCCGCAGCTGCAGCAGAAGCTGGACGACTACGCGCGCAACCTGATCCTGGAGATGAACCGCGTGCACTCGACCGGCGTGCCGGCGGCGGGCGGCTTCTCGCGGCTGACGTCCGAGCACGCGGTCAGCGACCAGGACCTGGACGGCGACCGCCGCGACGAGCTCGTCGATCGCGCGGGCCTGCCGTTCGACGTCGAGGCCGGCGCGCTCTTCGTCAACGTCACCAACCAGAACACCGGCGACCTCGAGACCTACCGCATCGACGTCGACCCGGCGTCGACGACGGTCGGCGACCTGCTCGACGGCCTGTCGGCGATCCCCGGCGTGCACGCGAGCCTGACGGGTTCGGGGCGCCTGCAGATCGACGCGGACGCGGGCGTGCTGTTCGACTTCGGCGCGCGCCTCGACGCGTCGCCCGACGCGATCGGCAGCTTCGGCGGCGGCGCGGCGACGCTGGGATCGCAACCGGGTCCCTTCGCGCTCTCGAGCGGCGACACCTTCGACTTCACCGGCCCGCTGGGCTCGTTCTCGGTCCCCGTCGCGACGGCCGACTTCCACGAGATCAGCGAGGCGACCGCCGCGGAACTCGCCGCCGTGCTGAACGCGGACGCGAACTTCCAGGCGAACGGCCTGCGCGCGACCGACGTCGGCGGGCGCCTCGTCGTGCAGACGACGACCTCCGGCGACACGGCGACCTTCGACATGGACGGCGGGTCGGGCGCGGCCGCGCTGGGCTGGACCGCCGGCACGACGCTGGTCGGCAGCAACACGTCGGTCTCGCCGACGCTGGGCGGTTCGTTCACGGGCGACGCGAACGACGAGTACACCTTCGTCCCGCTGGGCGACGGTACGATCGGCACGACCGCCGGCCTGCAGGTCGGCGTCTACGACGCGGACGGCAACCTCGTCTCGACGCTGGACGTCGGCGAGGGCTACCAGCCCGGGACCGAGCTGGAGGTCGCGAACGGCGTGACCGTCGCGTTCGACTTCGGCCACCTGTCGGCCACGAACGGCGACGTCTTCGCCGCGGACATGCTGGTCGACGGCGACACGACGGACGTGCTGGTCGCGTTCGGGCTCAACGGCCTGTTCACGGGCACGGACGCCGCGTCGATGTCGGTGCGCGCCGGGCTCGAGGACGACCCGGAGCTCCTGGCGGCGTCCGGCAACGGCGCGGTCGGCGACAACGGAACGCTGCTGGCGCTGCTGGAGCTGGCGCAGGGCGGCGTCGAAGGCCTGGGCGGCCGCGGCCTGAGCGACGCGTACAGCGACCTCGTGGGCGACGTCGGCTTCAAGCTGTCGAACACCGCCAACGCGCAAGAGGTCGAGACCTACTTGATGTCGAACCTCGAGCAGCGGCGCGAGCAGATCTCCGGCGTCAACGTCGACGAGGAGCTCGTGAAGATGATCGAGTTCGAGCAGAGCTACCAGGCCGCGTCCCGCTTCATCCAGGTCGTGAACGACATCCACGACGACCTGATGTCCATCCTCTGATCGGAGCCGAGTGACATGAACATCCGACCGACGCAGGCCTCGACGTTCGCGCTCGTGCGCAGCGGCTTGCAGATGAACTTCGCGAAGCTCGCGCTGGCCCAGGAACACGTCGCCACCGGGCGCCGCATCCTGCGCCCGTCCGACGACGTGATCGGCACGGCCAAGAGCCTGCGCACCCGCAAGCAGCTGGGACAGCTGGCGAACTTCCAGGCCGCGGTGGACACCAGCCGCCCGCACCTGGAAGCCGCGACCTCGTCGCTGCAGAGCGTCAGCGGCCTCCTGTCCGAGGCGCGCGCGCTGATCACGCAGAGCATGAACGGCACGCTGAACTCCGGCGACCGCGCGACGATCGCCACCCAGCTCGAAGCGCTGCACGACCAGCTGGTCGACGTCGCCAACAGCAAGTTCGGCGACCACTACTTGTTCGGCGGTATGCAGTCGGACGCGCCGCCCTTCCGCGTGGAGACGATCGGCGGCCAGGAGCGCGTCGTCTACCACGGCGACGAGAACGTGCACCGCGTCGCGATCGGTTCCGACACGCAGCTGGGCGTGAACGTGCCGGGATCCGACATCTTCGGCGCGTTCGAGTACAGCGGCGCGTCGCTGACCGGCACGACCGGCCTGACGCTGGGCACCTCGGCGAACCAGGGCTCGGGCTTCGGCGAGCTGCACGTGCGCCACGACGCGACGACGGGCGCGCCGGGGTCGGGCATCGCGCTGGCGAACGGCGGCGCCGACGACACGATCCTGCAGGACCACGTCCTGGTCGTGGACGCGACGG
>JAUHYB010000360.1 GCA_030426745.1 bacterium | reverse complement strand
GCTCCTTGCGGAACTTCAGCGACTCGGCGTCCATCAGGTCGGCGTTCGCGTCCAGCACCTGACGGTAGGTGTCGATGTCCTGGAAGAACGCCCAGTCGGTGACCCAGCGCTCCGGGCTCGTGTTGAATCCGTCGTAGCCGTCGCAGATGGCCTCCATCACGCGCAGCGCGCGCTCGGCGTACTTCGCCGCGTTCACCATCACCTCGGTGTTCCACTCCTCGCCGACCTTGAAGTCGCCGCGCAGGGTGAAGTGCTCCGACTGGACGGTGACGTACTTCAGCTTGGCCTTCTCCAGCAGCGGCTGGATCTCACCGTCGCCGAGCACCTCGACCGGGTAGTCCTTGCGCGCTTCCTGCTCGACCACGGCCTCGATCAGCTTCGAGCGGTCGTACAGCGTCTGCTCCAGCCCCGTGCCGGAGAGACCCTCGACCGGCTCGTGGTTCAGCGCCGCCTGCGCGGCCTCGTTCTCCGGGTCGAAGCGGATCACCTTCTCCCAGTGCTGCGTGGAGAGGTCGGTCCGGCCGGCCTTCTGGTACTCCTCCGCCATGCCCTGGTGGTTGCGCGCCAGCTTCTCGGCGGTCTTCGCCCACTCCTTCTTCAGGCCCTCCGCCTTGCGCGCGTCGGGCGTGTCCGACTTCGGGTAGACGAAGCCCGGCTTCTTGATCCAGTTCTTGCCCGAGCGCTGGTAGCCCAGCATCTCGCGGGCCTTGGCGTAGTCGGAGTCGTACTCGCTGAGCAGCATCTGCCAGACGTACTTCGCCTTGCTCGGGAAGCCGTCGTCGTAGGCGTCCTCGGCGTAGTCGTTCAGCAGGTCCGCCTGCTTCGCGCGGAACTTCAGCTCCTCCTTCGATTGCGGCTGCGCGAAGGCGAGCGGCAGCATCAGGAGGAGCAGGGTGAGGAGCAGTGCCTGTCGGAGCATGGAGTGTCGGTCCTGGGTTCGTGGGGTGTGCGGGAGTCCCCGTGGGCGCGTCGGGGGGGCGAGCCGGCGGCTCGGACGCGCGGGGCGAGCGGGGCGGGCCATTCTCCACAAGGGTCCGTGCGCGCGCCAGTCTCGCCGGGGCCGCGCGCCCCGGTCCGACGAGTCTCGAACACGCGCGGCGCGCTCCCAAGGGCCCGCGCGCGGCCTTCCGCGCGCGACGCCTCGCCTGCGGGCCGGTCCGCGCGGCGGAGACGACGGTCGGACGCCGTGCGCGCGGCGCGCCGAGCGGGGTCGCCCGGCGCGCCGCGCGCGCTCCTCCGGCGGCTCGCGCCGCACCTCGGTGACGCCGGTCAGCGCCGCTCGTCGCCGGTCGAGCGCTCCTCCACGAGACGCCGCGCCGCGCGCGCCAGCTCGCGGAACTCGCCGCGGTAGCCGCCCTCGTCCGCGCCGAGCGCCGCGCTCGCCCACGCGACCACGTCGTCCCAGCGCGCCGTGCCGGCGTACTTCGAGCCGCGCAGCAGCATCCCGTAGGCCGCGACCGAGGCCGCGAAGCGCGTGTCCGCCGACAGCTCCTGGAAGCTCGCCAGCGAGTCCCCCAGCGGGCGCGTCAAGAGGCGGCTCTCGGTGCCCTGCGGCGCCTTGTAGCGCAGGCGCAGCTCGCCCAGCCCGCCGCCGCTCGGCGCCACGTCGCTCGCGAAGGCGTCGCGCGCCCGCGCGTCATCGGCTTCGCGCCGCACGCGGTCCGTCCAGCCGGGGATCGCGAGCCCCTCGTCCGCCGGCACGACCTCGTACAGCGCCGTCACGCGGTGCCCCGCGCCGATCTCGCCGGCGTCCTTCGTGTCGTCGTCGAAGTCCTCGGCCGCCATCAAGCGATTCTCGTAGCCGATCAAGCGGTACGCCGCGACGCGCCGCGGGTCGAACTCGACCTGGATCTTGACGTCCTTCGCGACCGTCTCGAGCGTCGCGCCGACCTCGCCGACCAGCACCTTGCGGGCCTCGGACAACGAGTCGATGTACGCGTAGTGCCCGTTGCCCTTGTCGGCCAGCGTCTCCATCGTGTCGTCCTTCAGGTTGCCCGTGCCGAAGCCCAGCACCGTCAGGAACACGCCGCTCCGCGCCTGCTCGACGATCAGGTCCTCGAGCGCGCCGTCGCCGGTGACGCCGACGTTGAAGTCGCCGTCCGTCGCCAGGATCACGCGGTTGTTGCCGTCCTCCAGGAAGTGGTCGCGCGCCAGCTGGTAGGCGCGGACGATGCCCTCGCCGCCGTTCGTCGAGCCGCCGGCGTCCAGCCGCTCGATCGCGGACAGGATCGCCAGGTCCATCTCGCCGCCCGTCGGCTCCAGCACGACGCCCGCGGCGCCGGCGTAGACCACGATCGCGACCGAGTCGCGGTGGTCGAGCTCCTCGACCAGGAGGCGCAGCGACTGCTTCACCAGCGGCAGCTTGTCCGGCGAGTCCATCGAGCCCGACACGTCCAGCAGGAACACGAGGTTCGACGGGCGGCGGTCCGCCAGGTCCAGCGGCGACGAGCGCAGGCCGATGCGCACCAGGCGGTGACGTTGCGCCCACGGGGCGGCGCCGACCTCGACGTCGACCGCGAACGGGTGCTCGCCCTTCGGCAGCGCGTAGTCGTACGGGAAGTAGTTGACCAGCTCCTCGATGCGCACGGCGTCCGCCGGCGGCAGGTCGCCGTCGCGCAGGAAGCGCCGCACGTTCGCGTAGCTCGCCGTGTCGACGTCGATCGAGAAGGTCGACTCGCGGTGGACCCAGGGCGACAGGAAGTCGTTCTCGTGGATCGCCGCGTAGTCCTCGGCCGACGCTTCGCGATCGCCGAGCCCGCGCAGGTCGACGCCCAGGTCGTCGGCGAAGTCCTGCAGCTCCTCCAGCTGCACGCGGTGCAGGAACGCGTCCTCCTCGCCCTCCGCCGTCAGCTGGCGCGCGCGCTCCAGCAAGCGGTCGCGGATCACCGGGTCCTCGGCGACGAGCGCCTCCTCGAGCTCGGCGATCTCGATGTCGTACAGCACGTCGCCGTCGTCGTCGGCGCGCAGGTCCTCGGCGGGTTCCTCGGAGTCGACGTAACCCAGACCCTGCAGGGACGCGTCGTCCGACAGGCGCAGCTTCTTCGCGTACTTCGGAGACGCCGCGGACGCCGCCGGCCGGCTCGCGACCTCCTCGGAGGCCGTGAGGAAGCCGATCTCGCCGCCGTAGCGGCCGCCCTGCAGCACCAGCACCGTCGCCGACGCGAGGCCGACCAGCACCAGCAGCGAGGCGGCGACGCGCACGACGGGGCGGGCGTACCACTTGCGGCGGCGCGGCTCTTCGGCGGCCGCCGCGATCGCGGCGCGCGCGTCGGAGGACAGCTCCGGCGCCTCGCCGGCCGTGTACTCGCGACCCAGCGCGTTCGAGAGGTCCGCGGCGAGGCCGCGCAGCTCCTCGACGCGCTCGCGCGCCGCGGGTTCCGTCGCCAGGAGGTCCTCGACCGCGGCGCGCTCCGCCGCGCCCAGCTCGCCCAGCGCGTAGGCGGACAACCGCGCGTCCGCTTCCCATCCCTCGAGGGGATCCACTCCGCGCGGGAGGTCGTCCCGCGTCCGTTCGTCCGCGCCGCTCATGCTTCCGCTCCTCTCGCGCCGCTCTCGTTCGCCGCGCCGGCGATGCGCGCGCGCAGGCCGTTCAGGCCCGCGTGGATCAGCCA
>JAUHYB010000359.1 GCA_030426745.1 bacterium | reverse complement strand
CGAGCAGCGGCAACCACGGCCGCGCGCTGGCGTGGGCCGCGCAGCGCGCCGGCGTCCCCGCGACGATCGTGATGCCGAAGGACGCGTACCCGAACAAGATCGCGGCGTGTCGCGAGCACGGCGCGGAGGTCGTGCTGGGCGAGACGCGCGAGCACGCCGAGGACATCTGCCGCGAGCGCGTCGCCGCCGGCGCGGTGCTGATCCACCCCTACGACGCCGAGCGCACCGTCGAAGGCGCGGGCACCGTCGGCGTCGAGATCGCGCAGGACTGCGGCGAGGCGGACCTGGTCGTCTTCCCCGTCGGCGGCGGCGGGTTGATCGCCGGGTCGTCGCTGGCGCTGCGGCTGGAGCTGGGCGGCCGCCCGTGGATCGTCGGCGTCGAGCCCGCGGGCGCGCCGTCGATGGCGCTGGGCCTGGCGGCCGGCGAAGGCGTCGAGCTGGGCGAGATCACGACGAACGTGCAGGGCCTGTGCCCGCTCTCGGCCGGCGAGCTGAACGTCGCGATCTGCCTCGAGACGCTCGACGGCGTCGGCTTGTTGCCGGACGACGCGATCCTCGCGGCGCAAAAGCGCCTGGTCGAGCTGGGCGAGGTCGTCGAGCCGGCGGGCGCCGCCGCGACGGCCTTCGTCGACGCGGGGCTCGTGCCCGAGGAGTGGCTGGCGGGCAAGTCGAAGGAGGACCTGCTGCGCGTCGTCGTCGTCGTGTCGGGGGGCAACCCGGCGCCGGAGCAGCTGGCGGAGTTGCGCGGCGAGCGCGCGTAGTTCGAGGGGGGCGTGGTGCGGCGCGAGGCGACGACGGCGGGGCGGCGAGACGGCGCGCGGCGACCCGGTCGCGGGGCGATCGCGCTGGTCCTGGGCGTCCTGACCGCCGCGATCTTCGCCGCGTGCGACGACGACGAACCGCCGCCGGCGCCGCCGCGTGACACGATCGTCGTGCTGTGGTGGGAAGGCGTTCCGCCGGAGCTGATGCCGGGCGGCGAGTCGGCGAGCGCCGCGGCGACGCCGACGTTGAGCGCGCTCGCCGAGGCCGCGCGCGTCGACGGCTACGTCCCGTCGAGCGACCGCAGCGAGACGCGGCTGGCGACGCTGCTGGTCGAGTCCGGCGCGCTGCCGACGCCGGCGGGCCTCCTGGACTGGGGCGCACGACGCGTTCCGGAGGGCGACCTGGCGCGCGCGCTGCGCGAGGCGGGATACCGCCGCGCCGCGGCCGTCAGCCGCACGGAGCTGGCGTGCCTCGACGCGCAGTTCGACCTGTTCGCCGCGCCGCCCGCCGACGCGGCGTCGTCCGGCGCGGCGCACGACGCGTCCTACGCGGCGCTGTCGCCGCGACTCGAGCCGCTCCTCGCCGGTGACGATCCGCTGTTCCTGCTGGTCGCGACCGACGTGCTCGCGCGCCGCGACGCGCCGCCGCCCGCGGAGCTGGCGCCGCACCTGGTCGCGCGCCTGGCGCCGCTCGCGGCCGAGGACGAGGCGTTCGCCGACGCGACGCGGCGCTTGACGGAGAACCCCGCGGACGCGGCGGAAGCGCTGCGCGAAGCGTGGACCCGCCGGCGCGGCGGCGCGGCCTGGGACGCGTTGCAGGCCGCGGAGGCGGACGCGCGCCTGGCGCGAGCGGACCGCGCGCTGGCCGCCTTGCTGCAGGTGCTCGAACGCCACGATCGGCGCGAGCGCTTGCGCCTGGTCGTCGCCGGCGGGACGGCGCGTGACCCGTGGAGCGCCGCGCTGGACGCGAACGCGCGCGGCACGGCGCCGCTGTTCACGCTGGGCCTGCCGCGCCTGACCGGCGTCGTGCAGGAGCGCGCGCTGCGCGACGCGTTGCGGTCGGTGCTGGCCGAACCCGCCGCGGCGGGCGCCGAACGTGCCGCCGGCGCGGGACCGATCGTGATCGCGCGCGCCGGCGAGACGGACGTCGAGTTCCGGTGCGGCGACGCGCGCTGGCGTTCCGACGTCGCGGGCGACCGCGTGGTCGTCGCGGAGAGCGACGCGGATCCGGCGGGGACGATCGACGACTGCGTCGGCGCGGCGTGGCGGCCGGAGCGCTTCGCGGCGTCGAACGGAACGGGCGCGGCGGTGAAGCTGAGGGTGGTGGCGGAAGAGGGCGCGCGCGTCGGCGGGCCCGACGGCGCGAGGGGCTTCGTGGAGTCCGAGCTGGCGAGCGGCGCGTCGCTGGCGCTGCGCACCTCGCGCGCGCGACCCGCGGCGCTCGTGCGCTGGACCGCGCCGGGCCTGGTCGCGGCGGACTGCTTCGTCGGCGCGACGCGCGTGGACGCGGGCGACTTGACCGTCGTGCCGCGCGCCTCGGGCGAGGCGTGGTCCGAGGAGGACGGCGCGCCGTCGCTGGACCTCTTCGGCAGCGGCGCGTGGCGCGACGTGCGGCTGGGCGCGGCGCGGCCGAGCGCCGCGACGGACGCGGGGAGCGACGCCCCGGACGATGCCCCGGACGACTCCGCCGACGGTGCATCCGCGGACGGTGCCTCCGCCGACGATGCGGCGCCGCGCGCGGCCGAGCTCGTCGTCGAGGCCTGGCCGCCGCGCCGCGAGCCCGACGCCGACTGGATCGACGCCCTGGGCGACGCGACGGTCGCGCCGCACCCGTCGCGGCCCGGCGCGTGGGTCGTGCGCGGCACGGAACCGCTCGAAGTCCGCGTCCTGCGGCGCGCGGGCGGCGAACTCGGCTTCTGCGGCCGCCTGGACGGCGCGCGCGTGCCCGCCGCGGCGGTGCGCGTCGACGGCGAGCGCGCCCTGCGCGCGGGCTCGGTCACGATCCTGTTGTCGGCGGGCGCGTGGAACGACCCCGCCCTGTATGGTGCTGCGCCCGAATCCGCGGGCTGCGCGCTGCGCCTCCTCGGCACGCCGCCGACCGCGCCCGTCCGACTGCCCTCCGCCGACGAACAGCGAACCTTGCTCCGCGCCGCCAGAACGCCATGAAACGCGTCGTCCTCGTGAACCCCGCCGGCCCCCGCAACGTGGGGATGGCGCTGCGCGTGGCCGACAACTTCGGGCCGTGCGAGCTGGTCCTGGTCGCGCCGACGCGGCCCGCGCTGCTGTTGCACCCGGAGTTCGAGCAGATGTCGCACGGCGTCGACGACATCGAGCGCAAGTTGCGCGTCGTGGACACGCTGGACGAAGCGCTGCTGGAGACGACGTGGGCCGTCGGGTTCACGGCGCGCGTGCGCGGCGACATCGTGCGGGACGAGTGGAACGAACTGCGGCCGTCGCTGGTCGAGCGCACGGACGACCCCGAACAGCTCGTCGCGCTGGTGCTGGGTAGCGAGGAGTTCGGCCTGTCCGCGGAGGACGCCGCGCGCTGCCAGCAACTCGTGCACATCCGCACCAGCGCGGACCACACCTCGCTGAACCTGGCGATCTGCGTCGCGATCGTGCTGCAGGGCCTCTACACGGGGACCGAGGTGCACAAGCCGGAGCCGGGCGGCCACCCGCTGCGCGGCGAGGAGCGCGCGTTCCTGGTCGCGAACCTGAAGCACGTGTTCGGCGAGCTGGTCGCGCGCAGCGCCGAGGCCGGCCGCCTGATCGAGCGCTCGATCGACCGCGTGTTCGGCCGCGCGCCGCTGTCGACCAGCGACGCGCGCGCGTGGCACATGATGGCGCGCTCGC
>JAUHYB010000358.1 GCA_030426745.1 bacterium | reverse complement strand
ACCCCGCCCGCGGCGTCGACGCGGAGCCGATCGCGGCGCTGCTCGAGGCCGCCGGCACGCCGGACGCGCCCGGACCGCGCCTGGGCGAGACCGTCACCGTGGCCGGCCGCGTCATGGGCCTGCGCGATTTCGGCAAGCTGATCTTCGCGCCCGTCCGCGACCGCAGCGGCCGCATCCAGGTCGGCCTGCAGAAGGGCAAGCTGGCCGACTGGTGGCCCGACCGCAAGCTGCTCGACGGCGGCGACCTGGTCGGCATCACCGGCGAGCTCGGCCACACGCAGAAGGGCGAACCGACCGTCTGGGCGACCGACGTGCAGCTCCTGTCGAAGGCCGTCGCGCCGCCGCCGGAGAAGTGGCACGGGCTGTCCGACAAGGAGACGCGCTACCGCCGGCGCTACGTCGACCTGTGGGCGTCGGACGACGTGCTGGACGTCTTCCTGAAGCGCTCGAAGGCGCTGTCGGTGATCCGGCACTTCCTCGAGGACCAGGGGTACCTGGAGGTCGAGACGCCGATCCTGCACCCGATCATGGGCGGCGCGACGGCCAAGCCGTTCGTGACGAAGCACAACGCGCTGGGCATGGACCTCTTCCTGCGCATCGCGCCGGAGCTGTACCTGAAGCGCTTGATCGTCGGCGGGCTCGAGCGCGTGTTCGAGATCGGCCGCAACTTCCGCAACGAGGGGCTGTCGATCCGCCACAACCCCGAGTTCACCATGCTGGAGCTGTACGAGGCGCAGGCCGACTACCGCCGCATGATGGAGATCACCGAGCAGATGTTCGAGCGGCTCGCGCGCGAGCTGAACGGCACCACGCAGGTCGAGTTCCGCGGCGAGACGTACAGCTTCGAGGCGCCGTTCGAGCGCGTCAGCTACACGCAGCGCTTCCGCGAGGAGAACGGCTGCGAGTTCGACGACGAACCCGCCGTGCGCGAGCGCGCGAAGGAACTGCGCCTGGACCACGAGTCCGACGAGTACTGGAAGCTGATGAACGACGTCTTCGAGGAGACGGTCGAGTCGACGCTGCGCGGCCCGGTGTTCGTCACCGACTATCCCGTCGCGATCTGCCCGCTGGCGAAGGCCAGCCCGGACGACCCGCGCCTGGCGGAGCGCTTCGAGGTCTTCGTCGGCGGCATGGAGCTCGGCAACGCGTTCAGCGAGCTGAACGACCCGGCCGAGCAGCTGCGCCGCTTCGAGGAGCAGGTCGCGTCGAAGGACCCGGAGACGCCGGGCGAGGTCGACCTGGACTACGTCGAGGCGCTCGAGTACGGCATGCCGCCCACCGGCGGCCTCGGCGTGGGCATCGACCGCCTGCTGATGATCCTCACCGGCCAGGAGTCGATCCGCGACGTGTTGCTGTTCCCCGCGATGCGCCCGCTGGTGCAGGCGGAGTCGGACGACGACGACGGCGGCGAGGAAGAATAGCCGCCGGTGTACAAGCGATTCCTCTCCTGGCGCTACCTCGTCGCGCGCCCCACGAACCTGATCGGGATCGCGGGCATCACGATCGGCGTGGGCGCGCTGATCCTGATCCTGTCGATCATGACGGGGTTCCTCGCGGAGACGAAGGACACGCTGCGCGGCAGCCTGTCCGACATCGTCGTCGAGCCGTCACCGTTCTCGCGCTTCGGCGAGCCGCACGCGCCGGAACCCGGGCCGTTCCTGGAGATCATCCGCGCCAACCCCTACGTCGAGTCCGCGACCGCGCACCTGACCTGGGGCGGCATCCTCGTGCTGGAGGACCACGAGTCGACGCGCAGCTCGATGGGCATGTCGAGCACGCTGGGCAACGCGATCCCGATCGTCCAGCTCGTCGGCATCGACGCCGCGGAGGAGCTGGCCGCGACCGACCTCGAGGAGTCGCTGCGCCGCACGCCGCCGCCCGAGGCGATCTTCACCAGCCACATCCCGGTCGAGGATCCGCTGGACCCCTTCGCGCGGCCGCAGTCGTCGACGCACGACGACTTCTTCCGGCCCTACGTGATCGTCGGCGAGCAGCTCGCCTTCAACAACAACCTGCGGCGCGACTCGGTGATCAACATCGCCACCGTCACCTTCGACGCGGCCGGCGAGGCGACGCAGGCGAACCGCGAGTACCGCGTGGCCGGCACGTTCCGGTCCGGCGAGAACGACGCCGACGCGACGCGCATCTACCTGGAGCGCGACGCGCTGATGGACCTCCTGGGCGACCGCATGCGCTTCACGCAGGTCGTCGTGAAGCTGCGCGACTACGAGAACGACAGCGCGGCCGCCGTCGAGTCGCTCGGCGAGGAGCTGGTCGCCGCCGGCCTCCTGCCGCGCTCGTCGCTGCAGTGGCGCGTGCGCACCTGGGAGGACCTGCGCGCGAACTTCCTGGCCGCCGTCAAGAACGAGCGCGTGCTGATGGCGATCATGCTGGGCCTGGTGCTGATCGTCGCCGGCTTCACGGTGTTCGCGATCCTGTCTATGATGGTCACCGAGAAGCGCCGGGACATCGGCACGCTGACCGCGCTGGGCGCGACGCCGAACGGCATCATGGTGCTGTTCCTGATGATCGGCTTCTGGGACGCGCTGCTCGGCGCCGCGATCGGCGCGACCTTGGGAACGTTGGGCGCGATCTACATCGACCCGATCGAGCGGCAGATCTCCGACTGGATCGGCATCCAGATCTTCGACCGCAACGTGTACATGTTCGACCACATCCCCGCCGTGGTCGACCCGCTGGCCGTCGCGCTGTTCGTGCTGGGCGCGTTCGTCTGCACGCTGTTCTTCTCCGCGGTGCCCGCGTGGCGCGCGGCTCGCATGCACCCCATCGACGCCCTGCGCTATGAGTGAGTTCGCCGCCGACGGTCGCGACGCGGTGCTGACCGCGCGCGACGTGCGCAAGTCGTTCCAGGTGGGCGACCGCTCGATCGAGATCCTGCACGGGGCGCACATCGACCTGTTCCGCGGCGAGCGGCTGTGCCTGATGGGCCAGTCCGGCGCGGGCAAGTCGACCTTCCTGCACATCCTCGGCCTGCTCGAGGAGCCGACCGAGGGCGAGGTGCGCATCGACGGCAAGAACGCCTGGGCGCTGCCGACGACGGAGCGCGCGCGCCTGCGCAACCAGCACATCGGCTTCGTCTTCCAGTTCTACCACCTGCTGCCGGAGCTGAGCGCGGTGGAGAACGTGCTGGTCCCCGCGATGATCGCGCACTCGCACGGCGACCGGCGGATGGACCGCGCCGCCGACCGCGAACGCGCGCGGGACCTGCTGGTGAAGTTCGGCCTGGAGCGGCGCCTCACCCACCGCCCCGGCCAGCTGTCCGGCGGCGAGCGCCAGCGCGTCTCCGTGGCGCGCGCGCTCTTCCTCGACCCGGCGATCCTGATCGCCGACGAGCCGACCGGCAACCTGGACACCGCGACCGGCGAGGCGGTGCTCGAGCTGCTGCTCGACGAGCAGCGCGAGCGCGACCTGTCGCTGCTCCTCGTCACCCACGACGAGCGCCTGTCCGAGCGCTGCGACCGCACGCTGCACATGGAGGACGGCCAGATCCAGTCGGACAGCGCGGTGGTGATCCCCCACTGAACAGGACTACGGTGCCAGGCACCTTCCTCCGGAATAGCGTCCCGCGGGCGGGAGCCGCCTGCGGCGGCTCCC
>JAUHYB010000357.1 GCA_030426745.1 bacterium | reverse complement strand
CGGCGCGCCGCGGGCCGCACGTCTTTAACGGGCGCGTGCCGACAGGGCTACGGGCGTGCCTCGACAGGACTACGGTGCCAGGCACCTTCCTCCGGAATAGCGGCCCACGGGTGGGAGCCGCCTGCGGCGGCTCCCACCCGTGGAGCGTTATTCCGGAGGAAGGTGCCTGGCACCGTAGTCCTGTCGAGGCCTCGCGGGCAGCGCCAAGAGCACCGCGCCCCACAGACCGACCCAGCCGAGCCAGCTGGCGTCCAGCCAGGCCGGGCGCTCGGACCCGCTCGTCAGCACCCACGCGTTGTACGCGAGGTGCAGCAGCACGCACGGCCACAGGCTCGCCGTGCGCAGGCGGATCGCGCCCAGCACCAGGCCGATCCACATCGTCGGCAGCAAGCGATAGATCGACGCGTGCGCGACGCCGAAGATCAGCGCCTGCCACCCGAGGCTCGCGCGGCGCGACAGGTCGCGGCGCAGGCCGCCCAGGAGCGCGCCGCGGAAGAAGACCTCCTCGCAGACCGCGGGCGTGAACGCAGTCAGGAACAGGAGGAGCGGCAGCCCCAGCGCCGCGAACTGCTGCGCCAGCGCCTCGGCCTGCGCCGACCCGCCGGGCAGCGGCAGCACCTCGCTCTGCACCCGCAGCAACCACATCGAGAGGTGACCCAGCGTCGGCGCCAGGATCAGCGCGCCGAGCGCGTGGTGGGGGGCCGGCGCGCGCAGCCCGAGCACGTCGACGACGCTGGAGCCGCCGCGGCGCGCCGTCGCGCGCGCGGACCGCCAGGCGGCGAGCGGCAACACGGTCCACAGCACGACCGCCGCCCCGCGCAGCGGATCCCAGCCGGCGACGAGGCCGTTCGCCAGGAACACGACGAGCGCGCCGCCCCAGCCCCACGCGAGCGCGCGGCGCGACTGCAGTCGGCGCGCGGCGGCTTCGCGCTCGGCGTCGGGGCTGCCGAACAGGCGCTCGGCGTCGAACGCGCGGCCCAGGCGCGCCAGGGCGAGCGCGGCCCACACGCAACCGGTGACGAACGCGATCATCGCCGGACCGAACCGCAGCGAACCGGTCAGCGCGTCGCGGAACGACAGCGCTTGCCCGGCCATCGGGATCCACGCGACGCCCGGCTCGAGCACCAGGTCGCGCTGCGTCGACAGCGCGGTGGGCGCCAGCGCGACGAGCATCAGCGGCAACAACAGGTGCTGCCCCTCGCGGAAGCTCTTCGCGCGCCCGCTGATCCAGCACAGCGTCGCGCACAGCATCAACACGGCGGGTAGGAAGACGACGGCGGACAGCAGCAGCGCGACCGGATCCGCGCCGAACCCGCCGGCGCCGTCCGATCCGGGCAGCTCGCCCAGGCCGAAGGCGACCGAGCCGAACACGCTGGCGACGTTGCAGACCAGCGTGACCAGCGAGACGATCAGGACCGCGGTGAACTTGCCCCAGACGAAGACCTCGGCGCGCACCGGTTGCACGAGCAACGTCTCGAGCGTGCCGGCCTCGCGCTCGCCGGCGAAGGCCGCCAGCGCGGCGGTCGCGCCGCCGGACAGCAGCACGATCACGGCGAGCAACGGCAGGAAGCGCCCCAGCGTCATGCCGCTGCGCTCGGCGTCGCTGGCCAGGTCGCGCGACTCCAGCGCCAGGCCCGCCGCCGGGTCGGGGCCCAGGAGCGTCGCGATGCGCTGTTCGCGCGCGGCGGCGTCGAGCTCGTCCACGGCCTCGCGCAGCCGGCGCAGCGCCTCGCCGGTCAGGTCGTCCGCGCCGTCGTAGTGCACGCGCACCAGCGCGCGCCCCGGCACGTCGGTGTGCGGCAGCGTGTGGATCAGGAGCTGCGCGTCGGACCCCATCGAGTCCTCGAACAGCTCGCGCTCGCGCACCGCCGACTCGTCGGTGCCGAGGTGCACCTGCTCGTCGATGCGCGCCAGCGATTCGCGGTCGGCGTCGAGGACGACGATCGGCGCGCGCTCCTCGAGCGCGTCCCGCAAGCGCGGACCGAAGTCGTCGGGCGCGGCGTCGTCGGCGAAATAGACGGTGACCTCGCGCTCCGCCAGGCCCTCCTTCGACAGCGACTCCAGCTGTTCCTGGCCGAGGAATAGGAAGGGGTACAGCACGATCGGCAGCACGAACGCGCTGAAGATCGCGCGCTTGTCGCGCATCAACGACCGCAACTCCGTGCGCGCCACCTGCCAGGCGGCGCGCCGTTCCCGGGCGGACGGGAGCCTCACGCGGGCCGCGCTCCTTCCGCGCGCTCGACGAGCGCCAGGAACACGCGGTCGAGGTACTCCTCGCCGGTCTCGGCGCAGAGCTCCTCCTGCGTGCCGGCCGCCAGCACGCGGCCGTGGTGGATCACGCCGATGCGGTCGCACAGGCGCTCGGCCTCGGACAGGATGTGCGTGCTGAAGATCACGCAGGTGCCCGCCGCGCGGCGCGACTCGATGAACTCGATCATCGCGGAGCTGGCCAGGATGTCGAGGCCGGTCGTCGGCTCGTCCAGGATCAGCACGGGCGGGTCGGTCAGCACGGCGCGCGCGATCGACACCTTCTGCTTCTGGCCGGTCGAGAACGCCTCGACGCGTCCGTCGGCGAAGTCGCCCATGCCGAACGCGTCGACCAGCTCCTCGATGCGCGCGTCGAGCGCCGCGGCGTCGATGCCGTGCAGGCGGCCGAAGTAGCGCAGCGTCTCGCGCGCGGTCAGGCGCGGGTACAGCCCCGTGTTGTTCGACAGGAAGCCGATGCGGCGCCGCGCTTCCAGCGGGTCGGCGGCGACGTCGACGCCCGCGACCTGCGCGGACCCCGCGGTCGGCGCGAGGATCGTCGACAGGATGCGCATCGTCGTCGTCTTGCCCGCGCCGTTCGGGCCGAGCAGGCCGTAGATCTCGCCGTACTCCGCGCGCATCGACAGGCCGCGCAACGCGTGCACCTCGCCGCGCTGCGGGTCGACGAAGGTCTTCTCGAGCTCGGTCGCGAGGATCGCGGGGCCGCGGCTTTGGTCGGTCATGGATGCGGTCGCCGGCTCAGCGGCTGGAAGCGGAGTCGGTGAACAGCGCGAGGATCTTCCTGGGCGACAGCGAGTCGCCGACGAACAGGAGCCCCTCGCGGGACAGGAGGCGCACGGCGAGCCACGTCGACAGCGCGGCGAAGGCGAGCAGGCTGAGCGCCGTGATGCCGTACTCGAGCGGCAGGTTCTCGCCGCGCAGCAGGCTGCGGAACGCCAGCACGACGTTGACGACCGGGATCGTCGCGGTGGCCGGCGTCAGCGACAGCGCGGGGATCGCGCCGGCCATCGCGGGCACGATGAACAGCATCTGCACCGGACCCAGCAGCGCCTGGCCCGACTGGAAGCTCTTCGCGAGCGCGGCGACGCCGGTCAGCACGGCGCTGACGAAGAACGCGAACAGGAGCGCCAGCGGCGAGATCGCGAGGAAGGCGACCAGCGGCGGCTCGAAGCGCAGCTCGCCGCCGCCCGCGAAGCTGTTCCACAGGTGCCCGGCGGTCAACGCGAGCGCCGTCAGGTTCAACGCCGTCGCGAGCAGCGCGGACAGCGTCACCGCCAGGATCTTCCCCTGGTGCACGGCGAGGCGCGGCACGGGCAACAACATCGTCGTCTCCGACGTGCCGCGCTCGCGCTCGCCCGCCGTCAGGTCG
>JAUHYB010000030.1 GCA_030426745.1 bacterium | reverse complement strand
CGCGCGCGCTCGATCGCGCGTTCCGCCGTCGCGCGTTCCTCGCGCCACCGCGCGCGCCAGGTCGCGTCCAGCCCCGCGGCGTCCGCGTCGCGCCACGCGGCGGCGTTCCGCTCGAGCGCCTCGCGCGCCGCCGGTTCGTCGTCGGCCGCGAGCGCCTCCTGCAACGCGAGGTAGCTGTCGAACAGCGCCGCCGTCGACCGCCGGAACGCGATCGCCGCCGGGCCGCGCGGGCGACGCGCCTCGCCGGGCATGCTCATCATGCTGGGCTTGGCCTGGATCTGCATCGCGCTGTCGATGCGGAACGCGCCGCGCGTCACCACGCGCTCGCCCTCCTCGAGCCCCTCGCGCACGATCCACTCGTCGCCGGCGCGCGGCCCCAGCACGACCTCGCGACCCTCGAAGGTCGGGCGTTCCGCGCCCTCGACCTCGACGTAGACGACGCCGCGCTCGCCGGTGACGAGCACGGCCGACGTCGGCACGACCAGCGGCTTCGGCGCGTCGCCGGGCGCGGCGTCGACCAGGCCCAGCTCTTCCGCCGGGACGAGATCCATGCCGCACACGTCGCACGCGCCGGGGCCGTCCTTCACGATCTCCGGGTGCATCGGGCTGACCCACTTGCCGGCCAGCTCGCGACCGAGCACCGCGCCGCCCGCGCCGATGCGCGCCAGCACCGCCGCGCGCGCGAACATGCCGGGCTTCAGGCGCCCGCCGTCGTTCGCGACGTTCACGCGCACCTTCGCCGTGCGCGTGCGCTCGTCCAGGAACGGATCGATGTACGCGACCGTCCCGTCGAAGGTCTCGCCGGGCAGCGCCGCGACCTCGATCACGACGGGTTGGCCCAGCCGCAGCCACGCCAGGTCCTGCTCGTACGCGTCGAACTTCACCCACACCTCGCGCAGGTCGGCGATGCGGTAGATCGGCGTGCCGACCTGGACGTAGGCGCCCTCGTCCAGGCGCTTCTCGATCACGACGCCGGAGGTCGGCGACGGGATCATCACGTGGTCGTCGGCGGTGCCGCGCGCCTCGACCGCGTCGACCTGCGCCGCGGACAGGCCCCACAGGAGCAGCTTCTCGCGCGCGGCCCGGTACGCGCGGCGGTTGCTCTCGGCCAGGAACTCGCTCTCCTCGCGAGCCGTCGCGCGCATGCGTTCGCGCGCGGCGATCAACTCCTCCTGCGCCGTCAGCAGCTCGGGGCTGTATAGCCGCACCAGGTGGTCGCCGGCCGCGACCGGGACGCCGGTGTAGTCGACGTACAGGCGGTCGAGCCGCCCGGCGACCCGCGCGCTGATCGTGCGCACGAGCGTCTCGTCGTAGTCGACCTTCCCGACCATGCGCACCGGGCGCGTCACGTTGCTGCGACGCACGCGGGTGGTCTCGATCTCCGCCAGCGCCTTCGCGGCCGGCGACATCGACATGCGGCGCGGGTCGTCGTCCGCGCCGGGCTCCATGCGCACGAGGTCCATGCCGCAGATCGGGCACGCGCCGAAGTCGGGCAGGCGGATCTGCGGGTGCATCGGACAGGTCCAGACGGTCGGCGCGCCGGAGTCCGCGGCCTCGGTCGCGATCGGCGCGGGCGCCGGCGCCTCCGTTGCGTCACCGCACGAGCGGCCGAAGAAGAACGCGCCGAGCGCGATCGCGAGGACGACGAGGATCTTGTGGGTCGTGGTCATCACAGCTCACCTCCGGTGAGCGCCTGCAGGCGGGCGTACCCCTGCAGCGCGTCGCGACAGGCGCGCGCGTAGGACAGCTGGAACTCGAGCAACGCGCGCTCGGAGTCGATCAGATCGAGCACCGACGCGCTGCCGGCGCGGTAGGAGGACAGGGTCAGGTCGAGCGACTCGCCGGCGCGCGGCACGAGCGACTCGCGGTAGAGGCGCGCGCGGCGCAGCGCGTCCTCGACCCGGAACCACTGCTCCTCCACCTCCGCGCGCAGCGCCGTGCGCGCCGCGGCGATGCGCTCGCTCGTCGCCCGCACGACCTGGCGCGCGGCGCGCTCCTCCGCGTCGTAGCTGGACCGCCAGACGGGCAAGGAGAACGAGAGCTTGACGAGGTACGGATCCTCGCCGCTGCCCGGCGTCGACGGGTCGAGCGCGTCGCCGGTCTGGAAGTAGTCGAAGCCGACCGAGAAGTCGGGGCGCCGCTCGTAGCCGACCAGCGCCTCGCGCTCACGCCCGGCCTCGCGACGCGCGACGAGCTCCAAGAGGCGCGGGTCGCGCTCCACGGCGTCCGCGTACAGCGCGTCGACGTCGCGCACGGCGAAGTCCGGCTCGCGCAGCGCGGGCGTCGGCAACGGCGGGCCGTCGACCACCAGCCCCATCGCGTCCGCGAGGCGCGCGGAGCTGGCGGACAGCCGCGCGTCGAGCCGCGCGACGTCGTCCTCCAGGCGCCCGATCTCGACCTGCAGGCGCAGGAGGTCCTCCTGGCCGCCGCCGGCGCGCACGCGCGACTGCACGACCGGCTCGAGTCCGCGCACCAGTTCCAGCAGCTCGTGCGTGACCGCGCGCTCGCTGCCGAGGAAGGCGTGGTCGTGGAAAGCGACGGCGACGTCCGCGGCGACGCGCAGGCGCTCGGCCTCCGCGCGCTGGAACGCGGCGTCGGCCTCGCGCGCGGCGACGCGCTCGCGCGCGCCCAGCGTGCCGGGCCAGGGGAAGGCCTGCGACACGCCGAAGCGGCGCTCTTGCGGGCCGGTGCGCGTCTGCAGGTCCTCGAGGAACTCCGCGTAGTGCAGCCGCGGGTCCGGCAGGGTCCCGGTGGCGTCCGCGCGCTCGACGGCGGCGCGCCAGTCGGCGTGGCGCGCGCGCAGGTTCGCGTTGTGCTGCAGCCCGACCTCGATCGCGTCGGCCAGCGCCAGCGGCGCGCCCGCGTAGCGCGAGGTCGTGGGCGGCGCGTCGTCCCGGCGCGCGTTCGAGGTCGTGCCGGGCGTCGCGTCCGCCGCGCCGCGCGCGTTCGACGCGGGCGCGCTCGAACCGCCGGTCGAGTTCGCTGCCGCGGACGCGGGGCGCGGCGCGGGATCTTCGGGCGCGGTGGCGCGACAGGCGCCGGCGAGGACCAGGAGGACCGCGGCCAGGGCGCGCGGCGATGTCGATCGATTCATCGGGATCGGTGGCGGACGGAGCGGCGTCGGCGACCGGTCCGCGCGGACGGGACGTCGCGCGCGGAGCGGCCCCGGCCCGAGGTCGCGGTCCGACACGAAGGGCGGACGGCGAGCGGGCACGGGTGCCCTCCCCACGCGATCGCGCGCGCCCCGGCGGGACGCTCCGACGCGTTGGGCGCGCCACGACGCGTCACGCGTGACGCGACGGCGTCACGAACGCGTCCGACCGGCGCGCCTCGCGGGGGCGGGCGCGCGGCCGATCACAGCCGGAAGACGCGCCACCAGAGGCGCTCGGCGCGCGCGCGACCCGGTGGTCGAGCGCGGGCGTGCGTGCGCGCCGCCGTCGGGGCGGCGGACGCGTCCGGCAGGTCCGCGGGCGCCGGCGCGAGCGCCGACTCGACGCGCTCGAAGCGCGGCGGCTCGGGCGCGTCCACCGGACCCAGCGGGTCGGGCGACGGCACGGCGTGGCAGTGACACTCGTCCTCGGCGGGAACGACCGGCGCGTCCTCGGGCGCGCCGCCGCAGCAGGAGTCGACGGCGGGCGCCGCGGCGGGGTCGCCGTCGGTGTCATCGTCGTGCGCGCAACAACACGACTCTCCGCCCAGGCCGGTCGGGGAGCAGTCCGCGCTCGCCGCCGCGATCGGCAGGGCGAGGTGCAGGAGGGCGATCAGCGCGAGGAGCGCCGCCGCCCGCGGTGTGCGCGCGCGCGAGGTCATCCGGGATCCACTCTAGGGCCGACTACGGCGATCCGCGAGCCGGCGCTGGAGCCCTGTCCGAAAAACGGTGCGGGAGGCCGCGCGGCCCCCCTCCTCGCCGTCCTTCGCGGGGGCCCGCCGACCTGGAGCACGTCCTAGCGCGACGTCGTCGGACCGCCGATCGACCCCAGCGTGTCCGTCGCGCGCTTGCGCAGGCGCGCGAGGCGCGGGTCGTCGTTCGCGCCCTCGGGCAGGGTCGCCAGCAACGCGCGCGCGACGTCGGACAGGGCCTCGGGGCGCAGGTCCTCGACCGGCTGCGCGCCCTTCGACACCAGGAAGGTCGCCGTGCGCTCGGCGCCGGGCGGGCGCCAGTGCAGCTGTTCCGTGTCGCAACCCGACGCGCCCCAGAAGCGCTGGTCGCCCAGGCGGTCCAGCCGGTCGTCGAGGCCGCCGAGCAGCGTGCGCACCGTGCCGGGCGGCAGGGCGACGCGCGCGGCGCGGCCGGTGCCGACGAACAGCTCGTCGTCCGCGGTCCAGCGCAGGTAGAGGTCGCCGTGGCGACAGGAGCGCAGCTCGAGGCCGAACACGGCGTCGATGCGCTGCGCGCGGGCGCGCGCGACGTCCGGCAGCTCGGGGCGCGCGCCGTCGTTCGCAGCCAGCAGGCGCTCCTCAAGCTTGCGCCACGCGAGTCGCGCGTCGAGCTGGCTCGGGTCCAGCGCCGGGTCGAAGCCGGCGAGGTCCTCGAAGCGCTGTTCCAGCAGCGCCGCCGACGCGAAGCGCGCGCGCTCGCCGGTGCGCAGCTCGAAGAAGCGGTCGTCGCGGCGCAGGTCCTCGAGCAACCAGAAGGCCGTCGACGGGTCGCCCCAGTCGTACAGCGTGATCGCGGCCGCGCGGCGCACGGCGTCGTCGGGGTCGGCGAGCCGCGCGCGCAGCAGGACCTCGGTGGGACCGGGTCCGCCGTCGGGCGCGCTGTTGCGGCCCAGCGACGCGAGCGCGTTCACCGCGGCCTCGCGCACCTGCGCGTGGCGGTCGTCGACCAGCGCGTGGAAGCGCGCCAGCTCGTCCGCGCGCGGCACCTTCGCCAGCGACCGCGCCGCTTGCGGCCGCCACGGGAAGCTCGGCGAGTCGAGCTGCCACCACAGGCGCGCGCGCAAGGTGTCGTCGCCGAACTCGCCCAGCACCTCGACCAGCTCCGGCCCGAGGTCCTCGAGCGCGTCCCCCACCTCGCCGACGCGCTCGACCAGGATCGCGGCCGCCTCGTCGCCGAACTCGACCAGCCGCTGGGCCGCCTGCGGGCGCACCACGGCGCGGCCGGTGGACGCGAGGTCGATCAGGCGCTCGATGCGCGCGCGGCGCACGGCGGCCTCGTCGACCGCTTCGTCGGCACCGCTCGGATCGCCGTTCGGTTCGCCGTCCTGTTCGTCGTCGGCGGCACCGCCGTCCTCCTGCGCGGTTCCTTGCGTCGGCCCTTGCGCGGACGGCGCGGGACCGGCGCCGGGGCGCGCGTCGACGGGCGGGAACGCGACGGCGGCCGCGAGGCCGCAAGCGATCCACCACCGGGCGACCAAGGAGCGCGCTCCTACTGCACGGTGATGGACTTGGCGCTCACCCGGTACACCGAATCGACGAAGCCGTCGTCGTCGTACTTCGCGCCGGGGTAGAACTTGCCGACGACCTCGATCAGGCCCGGCTCGAACTTCGTCTCCTCGCCCTCGGGCAGCGTCACCTTGACGAAGTGCGTGACCTTCGCGGTGCTGCACGAGCACGACTCGTACGACATGCGGAAGCTGCGCTGGCCTTCCTCGGTGTCGAGCGCCATGTAGCCGACGAGCTTGACCTGCTTGCCCTTCAGCTCGCGGACCTCCTTGGGCAGCTTCTTGCCGCGGGTCCACTCGACGTTCGCGAGCTCGAGCAGGCTGACCTCGCGCGCGTCCTCGACGGCGATCGGCGCGTCGCCCGTCGCTGCCGGCGCGGTGCTCGTCGCTGCCGTCGCGGTGCCCGTTGCTGCCGACGCGGTGCTCACTGCTGCCGGCGGGCGGGTCCCGGCGGCGCCGAGGACGGCCGGGGCGCAGAGCGCGGCGAGGAGGGCGAAGGTGCGCGGCATGTCTCGGTTGTAGGCGCGGCCGACGGGGGCTGTCAAGCGACGCCCGGCGCCCCCGGTCGCCGGCAGCCCTCCGCGGGCTCGAGAGGCCCGATCGGCGCGCATCAGTCCGCTTCCCCCGCCCAGGTGGCTTCCATGCGGTAGACGCCCACCGCGTAGCCCTCCTGGTCCTGCTCGCCGATCAGCTTCAGCGTGCCGTGCACGGAGATCGGCAGGTAGCGCAGGTATTCGGCCTCGGCCTCGCCGGTCATGACGACGTCGATCCACTCGTCGGGGTTCGGCGCGCCGCCGAAGCAGCAGCCCGCCAGGTCGCGCACCAGCATGAAGTCGCGCACCTTGTTGTTCCGGATGCGCCCCGGGATCATGTAGCCGGAGATCGTGATCGGCTTGTCGTCGAGCGCCTTGATGTGGTCGGGGAAGGTGAAGCCCTCGCCCTCGCCGAACTCCTCGGGGAACAGGAGGAAGTCGATGATGTTGTCGATGTCCTCGCCCTCGAGCGACAGGTGTCGGAAGGAGAGGTGGTAGATGCCGTCGTCGTCGGGCTCGGGCGGCGCGGGGGCGTCGGCGGTCTCCGCGGTCTCGGCCGCCCCCGCGGAGTCGGTCACGTCCGTCGCGCTCTCGTCGGTCGCGGCGTCCGCGTCGGCGCTCGCGACCTGCGCGGTCGCGTCGGTCGCGTCGGTCGAGTCGGTCGCCGCGCCGTCCGGTCCGGCGACGCGCTCCGCGCCGGCGTCGCTCGGCGTCGCGTTCGCGTCGGGACGTGCGGCTTCCGCGGCGGCGTCCTCCGCCGGATCGAGGGCCGCGACCTCCACCGGCTCCGGCGCGACGAATCCCGCGTCCCCCGAACCGTCGATCGGCGCGCCGCGCACGGCGACGATCGGCGTCGTCGCGAGCGACTCGTCCTCGCCGCAGCCCGTCAGGAAGGGCGCGGCGACGAGCGTGAGCGCGAGGAGCGGTGCGGCGTGCGGACGGGACATGACGGGGTTCATCGGCGTTCGGCCGGCGGGGCTCAAGTGTCGGAGCCGAAGGCGGCCCCCTGGAAGCGGCGACCCAGCACTTCGACCGTCCCCAGCGTACCCGACAGGCCCGCGAGCCCGGCGAGGCGCGCGTCGACGACGCGGAAGTGCGAGCTGGCGCCCTCGCGGTCGCCGGTCAGCGCGCTGGTCACGGGGCGCAGCTCGAGCTCCAGCGGCTCGGGCGTGCTGGTGATCGTGACGCGCAGCCGCTTCTGCCCGCTCTTCAGCGGCGTCACCGCGTGCGCGCCCAGGAGGTAGACGTCCAACCGCCCGGTCGCGCGGTCCAGCAGGAGCTCCGCGTGCGCCGTCTCGTGCGCGAGCTCGACGAGCAGACCGCCGCGCGGCGCGACGTGCACGTGGCCGCCCTCACCGTGATCGTGCGCGGCGTGGTCGTGCGCGTGGTCGTGTCCGTCGTGTCCGTCGTCACCGCCGCCGCAGGCGACCAGCGCCGACGCGGCGACGAGCGCCGCGAGTCCCTTCGTGATGCGGATCATCCGTATCCTCCTCCCGCGAGCGTCGTCGCGACTTCCGTGCGGTAGGCCACGAGGGCGGGCAACAGGCCCGCGATCGCGCCCACGACCAACATGCCGATCGGCGTCCAGTACAGCGCGGGGTGCGCGGCGAAGTCCTCGAAGACGACGCCGGTCTTCTCGCGCACGATCGTCGACGCCAGGTGGAAGGTGCCGAAGTACACGGCGTAGCCCAGCAGCGCGCCGAGCCCCGCGATCGTGGTCGACTCCATCACGATCACGCCGAAGACGGTGCGCCGGCGCGCGCCCAGCGCGCGCAGCACGGCGAACTCGCGCCGCCGCTCGTTCATCGTGTTGTACAGGCTGGCCAGGATGGACGCGGCGGCGACGAGCACGACGAGCACCGCGACGCCCTCCAGCACCATCACGACCCAGCCGAGCTTCTCGAAGACCTGCAGGATCGACTCGGAGATCGGCCACGCCAGCGTCGCCTGGTCGCCCTGGTCGATGTCGAACTCCAGCATGCGCCCCGCGCCCGAGCCGCGCGTGCGGATCAGCACCGCGCTGATCTCCTTGTGCTCGTCGGGGATCTCGACGCCGGCCTGCGCGGTGTAGCGCTCGCCGGTGCCCGACAGGACGTGGCCCTCCATGCGGAACACGCCTTCGATCGGGATCCAGATCACGCGGTCGCCGGGCGTGCGCGTCGGCTCGAGGACGCCGACCACCGTGTACGCGCCGGGGTGTTCGGGCCCCGCCGCGTCGGTCACGCCGTGCGTCGCGAGGAAGGTGTCGCCCACGCGCAGGCCGGTGCGCTCCGCGACGATCGACCCGACGACGGCTTCGCGATAGGCGGGGTCGAACGGGCGGCCGCCGGGCATGAGCTCGAGGCGCTCGCCCTCGCGCGGCTGGAAGTCGGTGAACAGCTCCCCCGTCGTGCCGACGATGCGGAAGCCCTTGTAGTTGTCGCCGACGGCGTACGGCAGCGCGGACTCGACGCGGCGGTCGCGCTTCGCCTCCTCGTACAGCGACCACGGGATGTTCCCGGGCGAGGTGTCCAGGTGGAACACCGTGTTCATCACGAGCTGCAGCTCGCTGCCCTTCGCGCCCAGCACCGCGTCGTATCCCGTCTCGCCGCCGGCGAAGGCGTCGCGGCTGGCGGTGGTCAGCGCGAAGACGCTCATCACCAGGCCGCTGGCGAGCGCGGCGGACGCGACGGTCACGGCGGTGGACAGCGCGTGCTGGCGGAGGCTCTTGCGGGCGATGCGCCAGCACGCCGAGAGGCTGCCGAGGACGCTCACGCCGTCACCCCCGCCGCGGCGCGGTTCAGGTCGGCGAGGTCCAGGCGGTCCTCGAAGGCGCCGAGCACGGCGTCGTCGTGGCTGACCAGGAGCAGCGCCGCGTCCTGCTCGGCGCACAGCTCGCGGATCAGGCCGAGGGCCTCGCTCGCGCGGCGCGCGTCGAGGCTGCCCGTCGGTTCGTCGGCCAGCACCAGGCGCGGCCGGTTCGCCAGCGCGCGCGCCAGGGCGACGCGCTGCTGCTGGCCCAGCGACAGCTGCGGCGGCCGGTAGCCGAGCCGGTCGCCGAGGCCCAGGCGCTCCAGGAGGTGCTGCGCGAACGCGCGGTCGGGGCCGGGCCCGAACAGCATGCCGAGCTCGACGTTCTCGAGCGCCGTGTGCCCGGGCAACAGGTGGAACGCCTGGAAGACGTACCCGATGTGCTCGGCCCGGAAGCGGTCGCGCCGCGCCTCGCTCGCGCCGACGAGCTCGGTGCCGTCCACGCGGATCGAGCCGCGCTCGGGCTTCAGCAAGCCGGCGATCAGGTTCAGGAAGGTCGTCTTCCCGGAACCGCTGCGCCCCTCGAGCGCGACCTGCGCGCGCGCGTCGAGGTCGAAGGCGGGGACGTCGACGACGACCTGGACGGCGCCGTCGGGGGAGCGGTAGGACTTCTGGAGGTCGCGGATCTGGAGCAGCGTCATGGCGTCGGGGGCGGCCAGCCTAGACCCCTGCGCGCGCCGTGCCAGACCCTTTCCGCCGCATCCGGGTCCGCGTCGGCCGCGCGGGGCGACTCACTGCGCGCGCCACGGCAGCACGAACGGCCGCGCGACGCCGTCCGCCGTCGCCGGCAGGCTGCCGTAGGTCAGGCGGTCGCCGTACACCCCGCGCAGCACCTCGGGACGCAGCACCTCGGCGGGCGGGCCGTCGGCGGCGATGCGCCCGGCCTGCACCAGCACCAGGCGCGTCGCGAACTGGCTCGCCAGGTTCAGGTCGTGCGTGACGACGACGACCGCGCGGCCCTCGCAGGTCTGCTGCGCCAGGAGCTCGAAGATCGTCAGCTGGTGCTCGGGGTCCAGCGAGTTGGTCGGCTCGTCGACGAGCAGCACCGGCGCTTCCTGCGCCAGCGCGCGCGCGATCAGCACGCGCTGGCGCTGGCCGCCGGACAGGCGCGTCAGGAGGCGCTCGCCGAGGTCCGCGGCGTCGCAGGCGGCGAGCGCGGCGTCCACCGCCTCGCGGTCGCGCGTTCGCGCGCGCCCGAAGGCCGGGAGGTGCGCGTAGCGGCCGCCCAGCACGAACTCGCGCACGTGCACCTCGGGCAGGCGGTCGAGCGCCTGCGGCACGACGCCGACGCGGCGCGCGCGGTCCCGCGGCGACAGGTCCGCCAGCGTCGCGTCGCCCAGCCGCACGGCGCCCGCGTCGGGATCCAGCATCCCGGCGAGCAACATCAACAGGGTCGACTTGCCCGCGCCGTTCGGCCCGATGACGCACACCAGCTCGCCCTCGCGCGCCGTGAAGTCGACGCCGTCGACCGCGCGCAGCGGCCCCGGGTAGTCGAAGCGCAGGCCTTCCGCTCGCACGTCCATCACCACGCCTCCACGGCGCGCTTGTTGCGCAACAACAGGTACAGGAAGAACGGGCCGCCCAGCATCGACATCACGACGCCCGGCGGCAGGTAGTTCGCGCCCAGCGCGAGGCGCTGCGCGACGTCCGCGCCCAGCACCAGCACCGGCCCGCCCAGGAGGCACAGCGGCAGGAGCGAGCGGTGCGACGGCCCCGACAGCAACCGCAGCACGTGCGGCACGACGAGCCCGACGAAGGCGATCTGTCCGCAGACCGACACGGCGACCGCCGCGGCCAGCGACGCGCCCGCGAGCGCGACGAGCTTCACGCGCCGCGTGTCGACGCCCAGCCCGCGCGCGTCCTCCTCGCCCGCGGCGAACAGGTCGAGCTCGAAGGCCGTGAACGGGATCACCGCCGCGGAGAGCGTGAGCCCCGACCAGACCACGCCGGCGTGCCACGCCGAGCGGTCGTCGAGGCGCCCGAAGGTCCACGTGATCATCGCGCGCGTCAGGTCGGAGTCGTCGAGCGCCCAGGCCTGCATCGCGGCCAGCGCGCCGCCGATCATCGCGTTCAGCGCGATGCCGACCAGCAGCAGCGTCGGCACGCTGACGCGCCCGCCGGTCGTCGCGATCGCCGTGATGAGCACCGTCACCCCCATCGCGCCCGCGAAGGCGAAGGCCGTGATCAACGCCGGCGCCGCGCCGCCGACGCGGTCGATCAACAGGAACGACCCGCCGCCCGCGACGAGCAGGATCGCGACCGACGCGCCGAGCGACGCGCCCGACGTGACGCCGAGTACCGACGGCGACGCCAGGTGGTTGCGGAACACGCCCTGCAACAGGCCGCCGGACAGCGCGAGCGCGGCGCCGACGCCGATCGACACGAGCACGCGCCAGTACCGCAGCTCGCAGATCGTCTGCAGGCCGCGCGACTCGAGCGGTTCCCCGAGCCCCACCATCGCGAGCCCGCCGCGCGCGAGGTCACCGAAGCCGAGCGAGTCGCTGGTCCCGACGCGCACGCCGGCGACGACGCACGCGACGAGCGCGACGGCCAGCCAGGCGGCGAGCGCGCGCGGAGAGGTGCTGCGGGTGCGTCGCGCCGCGCGATCGCCATGCTGCGTGGCGTCGCGCTCGTCGCACCTCGTGGGGACGGTCATGGGAGGTCCGCTCGGGGTGGGGTCCGTCGGGCGCGGCCGGTCTCCTGGCTCGTGGATCCGGGTCGCCCCGCGTCCGCCCCCGCCTTCCCCGGCGCCGCCGGGTGGCTCTTCGAGGGCGGGCTCTCCACTCACAGTGGCGGCACCGCGCCGGACTTCCACCGGCTTCCCGTGCACCACGCCCGTACATCTGATGTCGCGACCATGCTACCAAGCGACCCGCGCCGCGTCCCGCGCCGGCCGCGCGCGGAGGACGGCCTCACGGTGAGGCGACTCCGCGGCGCAGGCGGCGCCATGGAGGGCGACGCGGCGGGCACGCCCGCCGCGAGGACGCGCTAGGCTGCACGCGATGCCCACGCCCCCTCCCCTCCGCGTCGTCGCGTCCCTCGCCCTGGCGCTCGCCGCCCCGGCCTCGTCGTGCGCGCCGGACGCCGCGCCCGAAGCGGCCCCCACGCGCGCCGTCGCGCTGCCCGGCGGCGGCGAGGTGCGGGTGCCCGAGCGCGCGACGCGCATCCTGCCGATGAGCTCGGCCGCGACGGACTACGTGCTGGCGCTCGTGCCACGCGAGCGCGTCGTCGCCGTGCCGCGCGAGGCGCCGCTGTACTCGTCCAGCCTGATCCGGGGCGGCGCGTGGCCGGAGGACCGCACGGTGCCGAAATTCGCCGCGGAGGCGATGCTGGCCGTCGACCCCGACCTGGTGATCGCGCACCGCTGGCAACCGCCGACGGACGCGCTGGACGCCGTGGAGGCCGGCGGCGTCGCCGTGCTGCGCCTGGACGACGAGACGTCGTTCGAGCAGATCCTCGAGACGGTGCAGCTCGTCGCGTCCGCGGTGGACGAGCCGCGCGCCGGCGCGGTGCTCGTCCACGAGTTGCGGGCGCGCGCCGCCGCGCTCACCGACGGCGCCGGCGACCGCGCCGGGCTGCGCGCGCTCTCGTACACCAACTTCGGCAGCGGCGGATGGACCGCCGGGGCCGACACCTCGGCGCACGCGGTGATCGAGCTGTGCGGCATGACGAACGCGGCGGCGGAGGACGGCAGCGTCGGTCACGCGCCGCTCGACATCGAGCGCCTGCTGGTCATCGACCCCGACGTGATCCTCGTCGCGCGGGGCAACGAGGAATACTCCGCGGCGCGCGGCTACCTCGAGGACGAGGAAGCGCTCGCGACCTTGCGCGCGCTCGAGCGCGGCTGGATCGTCGAGGTCCCCAGCGACCTCTTCAGCGCGAACTCGCACTACGTGGTGGACGCCGCCGAGCACCTCGCCGCGTCGGTCGACGCGCTGCTCGCGGAGGAGGAGTGAGCGAGGGCCAGGCCGGCGGCGGCGCGTTCGACGACGCGACGCGCTCCGCGATGCCGGAGGACGTCGTCACGACCTTGCACCTGCTGCGGCACGGCGAGGTCGCGGACCACGCGCAGCGCCACGCGCGCGGCCAGCTCGACGTCGCGTTGACGGCGCGCGGGCGCGAGCAACACGCGCGGCTCGCGCGCTGGTTCGCGTCGTGCGAGCCGAAGCCGGACGCGATCCTGTCCAGCGACCTGTCGCGCTGCCGCGACCTGGCCGAGCGCCTGGGCGCCGCGCACGGGATCGCGCCGGTCTACGACGCGCGCCTGCGCGAGCAGTCGATGGGCGACTGGGAGGGCCGGCCGTGGGACGCGATCACGCGCGAGCTGGGCCCGGCGATCAACGACTACTGGGACGACTACTTCGCGAGCCGGCCGCCGAACGGCGAGTCGCTCGCGGACCTCGCGGAACGACTGGGCGCGTGGTGGGACGAGACGGCGCCGCGGATCGCGGGCGGGCGCGTGGCGCTCGTCGCGCACGTCGGCGTGATCCGCGCGCTGGTCGGCCGGTTCCTGCGCGTGCCGCCCGACGAGGCGCTGCGCTTCGCGCCGGCGGTCGCGTCACACACGCGCGTGTTGCTGGCGGCGCCGGGCGCGGTGCTCGAGTGCTTCGGCGAGCGCCCGTGGCTCGTCGCGGAGGACGGCGGCGCGCGCGATTCGAAGGACGCCTCGCGCGGCCCGCGCATCGCCTTGTCCGGATCGGCGGGGACGGGCAAGTCCACGCTGGGCCGCGCGCTGGCCGAGCGCCTCGGCGTCCCCTACCTCGAAGAGCGCATGCGCTTGCGCCTCGAGGCCGGCTTCCGCCTGGGCGACCTCTCGATCGAAGCGTGGCGCGCGTTGTCGCACGAGCTGTGGAAGGAACACCGCGCCGAGGAGGAGCGGTGCGCGGACGGCTTCGTCGCCGACCGCTCGAGCCTCGACTTCCTCGCGTTCTGGCTGCACTACGGCCTGTACGAGGCCGAGGACGAGACCGAGGCGTTCCGCGACGCGCTCGTCGAACACGCGACGCGCTACGACCGCATCCTGTTGTTCCCGTGGGGCGCGCTGCCGCTGTTGAGTGACGGCGTGCGCGCGACGAACCGCTGGGTGCAGCTGCGCTTCCAGACGATCCTCGAGGGCGTGCTCGACCGCTGGGCGCCGCCGGGCGTGGTGCAGCGCGTGCCGGAGACGGCGGACTTCGAGGAACGGCTGCGCGCGGCGGCGAGCGCGTTCGAGGCGCGCTGAGGCCCCGCGCGTCAGCGATCCTGCACCAGGTCGACCCCGGGCGCGACCACCTCGTGCACGACGACCTCGCCCAGCGGCGGCGCGAGCGAGCAGACCAGCATCGACGTCGGCAGCGGCCGCCCGCGCGGCACGGAGTAGCGCCCTTCGTCGTCCACGCTGATCCACGGGTCGTCGCGGTCGAGCTCGAGCGCGTCCGGCGTGTCGAGGTAGCACGGCATCAGGAAGGGCGTCGGACAGTCGAGCGACGCGATCTGCACGCGACCCTCGAGCCGCGCATCCAGCGACCACGCGTCCTCCCAGTCGACCGCGACCGAGTCGCCCGCGGCGAGCGTGCGCGCGGCGCCGCGATCCGCGAAGCGCGCGCGTTGTCGCGCCGCGTCCGCGGGACCGACGAAGAACACGCCGGGGGGCACGCCGTCGAAGTGCACGCGGTCCGCGTCGCGCCGATCCGGCCGGTGCTCGAACCCCGCGGCGTCGACCAGCACGAGGTCCGCGGTGCGTCCCGCCGCCCCCCGGACGGTGACGCGCCCCCACTCGATCGGGAGGACGAGTTCGGTGAACTCGTGGTCCGCGAGCCAGTCGGCGTCGAGCTGCGCGAACTCGACCAACGCATCCCCCGGCAACCCGAGCGTCGCCGGGTGCACGCGCAACGCGACGTCGCCGCCGATCCAGGACAAGATCGGATGCGCACCCCGCGATCCCGCGGTCGTCTCGTAGGGCAACGACTCCTGCACCGCGAGCGGATGCAACGCGAGGTCGATCGGACTCCCGCCGGCGTCGAGGACGCGCAGGCCGCGGGGGGTGGCCGGTTCGAGGACCAGCCGGACGATCCGCGTGTCGTCCGCGAGCGGGAGATCGACGCGCGCCGGCTTGCGTCCTTCTGCCCACAGCACGACTTGCGCGTCGGACGAACGCGCGAACTCGGCGGTCATCGGCGGGCTCCACAGCATCGCCTGGAGCAGTTCACCGCGCTCGAGATCCGCCACGACGTCGCGGGGCGTATCCGCGCCGATCACCGCGAACCGCATGGAGTGCAGGAAGTCCTGCTCGCCGCTCTCGGTCCGCATCTCGAAGTACGGAGGACCCGGCTCGATCGGCAGCTCCACGGAGTCCACCTCTCCCCCGGTCCACAACGCACGCTTCGCGTCGAGTCGTTGCCAACCGTCCGGGAGTCGACTCGAGATGGAAGCGAAGGAGTCTTTCAGCTCGACGATCAGCGGTCCGCAGCGCGGCTCGAGGTCCGCGTACCTCTGCTCTCCGGCGCTCCCGGCACCGTCCCGCTTCGGGTGGACGTTCCGGAACTCCTGCAGGACATCGAAGCGATCCGCGGGACAGGTGACGTGCAACCTTGGCGGCGGAGCGGGCCCGACGTCCCCGATCGCCCGAAGATTCAAGCGCGTGGCCACGGGGGCCTGCCGCGCGTCGAGCTCCGCGAAGGCGCACGGCGGAACGAGGACGCGGCGCGAGCCCCGCTCGGACCCGGCGCTGTCCCGGCTGAGCCAGAAGGCGAGCCGTTCCGCGGTCTCCCACACCTCGCGCTCGCCCGGCCTGCGGAACTCCTGGAACCGGACCGACCGGGCCACTTCCGGACGCCGGTGCAGCGGCAGCGTCTCGTCCTCGAGGCGCTCCCACCTGAGCAGCGTCGTGCGCAGGTCCTCCGCCGAGAGTCCCTTCACCCGGACGGTCGACGAGCACAGCGGCCGCGGCGCCACGGACGCCGGCCACTCTCCGCCCGAGATCGACACCGGTTCGTGCCGCTCCGCGAGCACGCGCGCCGACATCGACTGCATGGACGATGGAACGACGACCCTGCCGTCGCTCGGCACCGGCAACCAGTCCCCGACCTCGGGGGCGACCCAGGCGGCGACGCGCGGTCCGAACTCGGGGAGCTCCACGCGCATCTCCATCGCCCCCAGCGTGTGTCGCGCGCTCGTGTCGTTCGGCGCCAGGTCGTGCCAGCGTGCGCCCTCCCAGGATCGAACGGCGACGTGCTCGCCCTGTCGACGGCCGGCTTCGGCCGGGTCGCGCGCGTCCGTGTCCGATCCGTCGCACGCGGCGAGCAGCATCAGCGACACGACCGCGCCGCGACCGCTCACTCCAGCCCCTCCAGCACGCTGTGCAGGTCCAGCGCCGCGCCCATCGCCGGCGGCGCGCCCCAGCGGTCCTCGAAGACGAGGTCGGCGAGCGGCAGCTTCGGCAACCAGCCCTTGGTCTTCAGCGTCGGTTCCTCGGGGAAGTGCTCGACGTAGCCGACGCAGAGGTACGCGACGGGCACGACGTGGTCGGGCAACGCGAGGAAGTCGGCGAGCCACTCCTGGCGCAGGATCGAGACCCAGCCGACGCCGAGGCCCTCGACGCGCGCGGCGAGCCAGAAGTTCTGGACGGCGGTGACGACCGAGTAGAGGTCGGCGTCGAGGATCGTGTTGCGGCCGAGCACCGCGGGGCCGAAGCGCTCGCGGTCGCAGGTGATGCAGACGTTGAGGGGCGCGTCGAGGATGCCCTCGAGCTTGAGCGACAGGTAGGTGTCCTTGCGCGCGCCCTCGAAGCGCTCGGCGCCCTTCAGGCGCTCCTCGGTGACGTGCGCGTGCAGGGCCTCGCGCCGCGCGCGGTCGCGCACGAGCACGAAGTTCCACGGCTGGCTGAAGCCGACGGACGCGGCCTGGTTCGCGGCCTGCAGCACGCGCGCGAGCGTGGCGTCCGGGATCGCGTCGGGCAGGAACGAGCGGATGTCGCGGCGGCGCGCGATCGCCTCGTAGAAGCCGCGCTTCCACGCGGGCGGGAACTCGTGGACGTCCATGGGCGGACCCTAGCACGCGGGGGAACTCCGGGTGCGCTTTCGCTCGGCCTTCGAGTATCGTGGAGGGATGCCCCCCCCGGTCCGCGTCTCCCCCGCGCGCAAGGCGCTCGTCGCCGTCGCCTTCGTCCTCGCGCTCGGCTTCACCTGGCGCGAGGGACACAGCGCGTCCGGCGTCGCCTCGGCGGACGAGGACGCGCCCTTCCACTTCCGCGAGGTGACCGCCGCGGTCGGCGCGTCCTTCCGCCACGAGAAGACGCGCATCGACCCCAAGGTCGCGATGGTCGAGGCCCAGATCACCGCCGTCGGCGCGGCGGTCTCGGCCTGTGACTTCGACGGCGACGGCGACGTCGACCTGTACGCGACGACCAGCGCCGCGGGCCGCCCGAACGCGCTGTTCGAGAACGCGGGCGACGGCACCTTCCGGGACGTCGCCGCCGACCTCGGGCTGGCGGACGTGAACCGCGCGGGGACCGGCGCGTCGATGGGTTCGGTCTGGGGCGACTACGACAACGACGGGCGCGTCGACGTGCTCGTCTACAAGTGGGGCTACCCGCAGCTCTTCCGCAACGAGGGCGCGGACGGCTTCCGCGACGTCACCGCCGGGTCGGGGCTGGAGCGCTGGGTCAACTCCAACGCCGCGACGTGGATCGACTACGACCGCGACGGCGTGCTCGACCTGTACCTGACCGGCTACTTCGACGAGCAGCACGACCTGTGGAACCTCGAGACGACGCGCATCATGCACGACAGCTTCGAGTTCTCGTACAACGGCGGGAACAACTGGCTGTTCCGGGGCAACGGTGACGGCACCTTCGTCGACGTCACCGACGAGATGAACGCGGGCAGCGACCGCTGGACCTACGCGGCGGTGACCGTCGACATGAACGGCGACGGCTGGGTCGACCTGTACGTCGCGAACGACTACGGCGCGGAGGAAGTCCTGCTGAACCGGCAGGGCGAGCGCTTCGAGCGACCGTCGGACATCGGCCTCGGCAGCGAGTCGAAGTCGGGCATGTGCGTCGCCCTCGGCGACCTGTGGAACGGCGAGCGCCCCTGCGTGTTCGTGACGAACATCTCCAAGGAAGGCTTCCTGTTCCAGGGCAACAACCTGCGGGTCAGCTTCCTGGACCGCGGCGGCGAGATGGAGCAGATCGCGCGCGGCCCCGTCGTGGACTGCGGGTGGGCCTGGGGCGCGCAGTTCGGCGACCTGGACAACGACGGCTGGCAGGACCTGGTCGTCGCGAACGGCTTCATCTCCGCCAGCCGCGACCGCGACTACTGGTACCAGATGTCGAAGCTGTCCGGCGCGTCCGGCGAGATCGTCGCCGACGCCGCGCAGTGGCCGGCCTTCGACGACCGCAGCTTGTCGGGGTACGAGCGCACGCGCGTGCTGCACAACCTCGGCTACCGCGGCGCGCGCTTCCGCGAGGTGGGCCTGGCCGCGGGCGTGGACAGCACCTACGACGGGCGCGCGGTCGTGCTGGCGGACCTGGACGACGACGGGCGCCTCGACCTGGTCGTCGCGAACCAGGACGGCCCGCTGGAGGTCTGGCGCAACGAGTCGACGAGCGACGCCCACTGGATCGGCTTCCGCCTGGAAGGCACCAAGAGCGGGCGCGACGCCTTCGGCGCCGAGGTGCGCGTCGTGCAGGCGGACCGCACGCAGCTGCGCGTGCACACCGCGGCCTCGGGCTTCTCGGCGCAGGCCGACCCGCGCGCGCACTTCGGCCTGGGCGACGCGGACGCGCCGGTGCGCGCGACCATCCGCTGGCCGTCCGGCACGATCCAGACGCTCGAGGACCTGGCCGTCGACCGCGTGCACGTCGTGGAGGAACCCCGATGACCGTCGGACAGCCCGCCGTCACCGCGCCGCCCCCCGCCTCCTGGAAGCGGTTGAGTCCGAAGACGCTGATCACGCTGCTGATCACGCTGATCATCGTCGTCGGCCAGTGGCGCTACGGCGCGATGAGCGGCTTCGACATGCTGGTCGTGACGCTGGGCACCTGCGTCGTGACGGAGGTCGCGCTGTCGCTGTTCCTGCTGGGGCGCGTCCCCGGCATCCAGTCCGCGTACATCTCGGGCATGAGCCTGAGCCTGCTCGTGCGCCCGGTCGGCGGGATCTGGTGGCCGTTCGCGGTCGGCGCGTTCCTGTCGATCGCGTCGAAGTACGTGCTGCGCTACCGCGGCAAGCACCTGTGGAACCCCAGCAACCTGGGCCTGTCCATCCTGGTGCTGTTCGCGCCGGCCAAGGTCGCGCTGCTGAGCCACGAGCTGGGGAACGACATCCTGGCGAACGTCGTCATCTGGACCGTCGGCCTGATGGTCGCCTCGCGCGCGAAGGTGCTGCACATCACGCTGACCTACGCCGCGAGCTTCGCGGGCTTCGCGCTGCTGCGCTCCGCGCTGGTCGGCACGCCCGTGCAGGCCGAGATCGCGCCCCTGACGGGCCCGATGTACCAGCTGCTCGTGTTCTTCATGATGACGGACCCGCCGACGACGGTCTCGACGCGCCGCGGGCGGATGCTCGTCGTGTTCCTGATCGCGGCGCTGGAGTGCGTCTTCCGGCTGGCGAACGACTGGGAGTGGCCCTTCGCCGAGGTCGTCGCCCCCGCGCCGGCGATCCTGGCGCTGTTCGTGGTCGGCCCGATCGCGCTGGCGATCGACCTGAAGCGCCGCGCCGCGCCCGCGGCCTGATCGCCGCGCGGCTCGGGACCGGGACGAACCCGGCGCGCGCCGAGAGGAACCCGCCGTTCGGTGGCGGTCCGGCTCGCCGAGGGCGTGGATACCGGCGAGCGCTCGCGCGGCACGACGTCCGCGTGAGCGCCGGCTCGTGCCGTACGTCCGCCGCGAGTCCCGCCGCGTCCGATTCCCGGAGCATCGGTCCATGAACGCTTCCCTGCGCGCTCGCGCGCTCGCTTCCGTCTCCCTGGTCCTGCTCGGCGCCTGCTGCTCGAGCACCAAGCGCGAGCAGCTCGAGCGCGTCGCCAAGGACTGGTCGGAGGTGATCCGCGCGAGTCAGGTCATCCCCGTGTACCCGCTCACCGAGGACTTGCAGCCGGGTGACCTCTTCCTCGTGCAGACGCCGATCGACCGCCAGCAGGAGATCTGGAACGAGGACGGCTATCTGCCGCTCGACAACCACCTGGCGCGCCTCGACCCCGACTACGACCACTCC
>JAUHYB010000356.1 GCA_030426745.1 bacterium | reverse complement strand
CCGCTCGCTCGGCCTCGACGCGACGCGCGCGGTCACCGATCATCGGCGCCCATGAACGACGGATACCTGCACGCGGAGCTCGGCTTCGCGCTGGAAGGAGCGCGCGAGGCCGGACGGCGCGTGCTCGCGCTGCGCGCCGCGGACCGCTGGGAGGGCAAGATGCTCGCCGACATCGGCGACCAGGCGGCCGACGGGTACCTGCGCGGGATGCTCGCCGGGCGTTACCCCGACGACGGCGTGCTGTCCGAGGAGACGAAGGACACCAAGGAGCGCCTCGCCTCGTCGCGCGCGTGGATCATCGACCCGCTCGACGGCACGCGCGAGTTCAGCCAGCTCCGCGACGACTGGGCCGTGCACGTCGCGCTGACGATCGACCACGAGTGCGCGATGGCGGTCGTCGGGCTGCCCGCGCAGGGCATCACGATCTGGGGCGTCGCGACGCCCGGCGAGGAACGCGCCGAGGTGCTCGGCCCCGGCACGCTGCACCGCGGCGACGACAAGGGCCCCGACGCGCCGCGCATCGCGTGCAGCCGCAGCCACACGCCCGAGTGGATGGAGGACTTCCACGGGCGCCTCGGCGGCAGTGAGCTGGTGCGCACCGGGTCCGCCGGGAACAAGGTCGCGCGCCTGCTGCTGGGCGAGGCCGACGTCTACGTGCACAAGAAGGGCCTGAAGGAGTGGGACACCTGCGCGCCGGAGACGGTCGCGCGCGCGCTCGGCTGGACGGTCTGCAAGCTGCGCGGCGAGGAACACCGCTACAACCAGCCGGATCCGGTGAACCACGAGCTCGTCGTGTGCCGGCCGGCGTGGAAGGACCGCGTGCTGGACGCGCTGGCGGCGAGCGGAGCGCTCGAGGCGTAGGCGACCGCGACCGCTTCGCCGGCCGGAACGAGGGCAGGGAGCACCGCGGTGCTCCCTGCCCTCGCTCCGTTCGATGCGCAGCACGCGCGCCCTACTCCGGCGGTTCCCCCAGCCAGTCGAGTTCGCGCACGAACTCCTTCCACGCCTCCTCGAGCTCGTACACGTCGATGTCGTCGAAGACCCTCTCCGCCGCGGCGCGACGCACTTCGACCTCGGCGATGTAGCGCGCCTGCGGGATCTCGTCCGAGCCGTCCTTCTTCAGCTCGACCAACCGCTCCGCCCACATCGACTTCAACGTCTCGAAGTAGTCCTCGAGCAAGGTGCGCCACTGCGGGTTGCGCTGCACGGACTTCGCCGTGTTCAGGAAGTAGATCATCGACCAGCCCTGCGCGTAGCAGAGGCCGGGGTTCTTGTAGTAGTCGCGCTGCTCGAAGAACAGGATGTCCTTCCAGGGCACCGACTTCTCCTTCTCGACCGCGTACTTGATCAGGTCGTTGCGCCAGGGGTTCTGGCCGATCCGCTTCACCTTCGAGCCGCGCACGTCCGCGCCCGAGAAGAAGTCGCCGTAGCCCTCGTTGAACCACGAGTGCGGCGCGAGCTGGCCGACCGAGTAGTGGATGTACTGGTGGAACGCCTCGTGGTACAGCACGATGAAGGTGTTCGACTTGTCGGTCTTCTCGCCCTTCTCGCGGATCGTGGCGTCGTAGAGCACGAGCTCTTCCGTCATCCAGTTCCAGTACCCCGCGGACCCGGGCATGCCGCCGTACAGCAGGTACTCGTCGCGGTCGGCGCACACGCGCACCGTCGACACGGCCGTCACCGGCGCGGCCGGCGGGAACAAGCGCTCGTACTCCGCGCGCATCGCCTCGATGTCCTTCAGGATGCGGCGCAGGAGCGGCTGGTCCGGCGTGTTGTAGACGACGATGTAGTTGTCGGTGTCCTCGGCCTCCCACGAGCCGCCCAGGCGTTGCCGCACGCGGATGCGGAACTCGGGATCGAGGATCTTCTTGCGCTGGTAGGTGCGCTCCCACTTCTTGCGGATCTTGTCCGCCTCGCCGGCGACGGGATCCTCGAACTGCATCTTGGAGGCGACCTCCCACCAGATGCGTTGTTCTTCCTCGAAGTCGATGGACGAGCAGCGGCCGAAGACCAGGTAGGTGCGCTCACGCTCCTTGCGCCAGACGTAGGCCCACCCGACGACGTCGCCGCGCGCCTTCTCGGGCGGCGACATCGTGTACTCGGTCGACTCGAAGCCGTCGCGCTCGCGGCCGGGCTTGGACGACGCCATCTTCCAGCCGCCGGAGCGCTGCGCGAACCAGCGCAGCGCCGAGTTGATCGGCGGCGGAGGCGGCGCGACCTCTTCCTCGGCCTCCTCGTCGCCCTCGCCGTCGCCCTCCTTCTTCGCGCCGCCCTCGTCGCTCGACCCCGTCGTCGTGCGGCCGTCGGCCGACACCTCCTCGTCCGGCACCCAGTCGACGCGCACGACGACGAACTCGGGCCGGAAGCCGGCGGCGCGCGGATCCAGGTCGTCCTCGTCGCGCTTCTTGACGTAGCGCAGGATCACCCAGTCCTCGGTGGGCTGCGTCGGCAGCCAGTCGTAGCTGCGCGGCTCGAGGTACTTCAAGCCGTGCTGCGGCAGGCGCTCGGTGTCGAAGCCGCGTTGCGCGGCGACGGTCGGCGCGAAGCCGATGACGACGAGGCACAGCAACGCTGCGCTCGCGAGGCGGTGGAGGGCGCGCATGCCCTCCGTTCTAGGGCCGGTTCCGCGAGGCGACAAGCTCAGCCTTCCAGGTCCGCCATGACCTGCCGCAACGGGTCCGCCAGGGCCGCCGGCGCGCGCGCGCACAGCGCGTCGACCAGGGCGCGCGAGGCCGCGAGCGTCTTCTCGCGGCCGCCCTTGAAGTGCGCCCAGACCGCGCTCGCGTCGTCCGACTCGCGCAGCGCCAGGCGCAGGCTCGACAGGTTCTGCAGCTTGTCCGCGGCCTTCACCGCCACGGCGCCCTCGCGCATCTCGGGCACGTGGTCGACGGCCCACTGCTTGCGCTCGTCCCACCCGAGGTCCTTGTCCTCGGTCAGGTCGTCGACGATGCCGGCGACCTCCTCGCCGAACTCCTCGGCGACGCGCGCGACCGTCCAGCTCTCGCAGTCCTCGACGACGTCGTGCAGCACGCCCGCGAGCACGACGTGTTCCGCGCAGCCGGCGCGCGCGAGGTACAGCGCGACTTGGAGCGGGTGGACGATGTAGGGGACGCCGTCCCCGTTCTTACGGTACTGGCCGTCGTGCGCCTCGATGGCGGCGTGGATGGCCCGCTCCAGTCTGTCGCTGTAGATCACCCTAGATCTTCACTCCGAGGGGTTTCAGCGCCGCGAAGCCGAAGGCCATCGAGGCGAGGACGAAGGTGACGAGCACGCCGAACGGACCGCCGGGCAGCCAGCCCAGGTCACGCTCGGGGTACGCCACGAAGATGCGCTCGAAGGGCGAGTCGCCGGCGAGGTTGTCCTCGGCCGGCCACAGCATCGCGGTGAAGGCGCCGCGCACGCGCTCGGGTTGCCACGAGCGGCGCTTCGCCTCGCCGGCCCAGACGGTCTTCTCCTCGCGCGTGCCGTCCGGCAGCTCGAAGGCGATCAGGTTCCAGCCGGGCTCGACCGCGTAAACCTCCAGGCGCGCGGTGCCGTCCGCGACGTTCACGTTCAGCGGCGTGAACTGCTCGAGGCCGTCGGACAGCTTCACGACGAGGTCGTCGAAGCGCTCGTCGCCCTTGTTGAACCACACCTTCACGT
>JAUHYB010000355.1 GCA_030426745.1 bacterium | reverse complement strand
CTCGGCCTGAAGGAGGTCCGCCGCAGCGAGATCGGCGACGAGGCGACGCTCGTCTTCCTCGCCGACGAGGCGGAGTCCTACTACATCGAGCTGACCTACAACCACGGCCGCTCGGACTACGAGCTGGGCGACCAGTTCGGCCACCTCGCGTTCACCGTCGACGACCTGGCGCCGGTCGTCGCGGAGGTCGAGCGCCGCGGCTGGTGGTTCCGCGCGTCGAAGCCGGGGCGGACCTCCTCGAAGTACATCTTCGTGAAGGACCCGAACGGCTACGACATCGAGATCCTCGAAGCGCGGTAGGCGGGGTCGGCCGACCCGCTCGGCGGGCCGCGCCCCGTAACTCGCTCGGCAGGCCGCGCTCCGTAACCCGCTCAGGCCGCGCTCGGCAATTCGCTCAGGCCGCGCTGCCGGACCCCCCCAGGGAGCGGCGGAGGGCGAGGTTGGCGTCGAAGATCTCGCGCATCATCGCGCTGCGCACCTCGAAGTCGTCCTCGTAGCCGGAGAGGCCCTGGACGGCGCGGTAGGCGCTCTCGACGCCGTCGTCGAGGTCCTTGCGGGAGCTGACCTCCTGCAGGCGGCGCTCGGTCTCCTCGAGCGTCGCGACGAGCTTCGCGAGCCGCCGTTGCAGGAGCTCGACCTGGGCGTGGTCCTCGGGCGCCGTGATCGACGCGGCCGGGTTCGACGGCGCGGGGTTGCGCGCTTCCATCAGGCGGCGGCGCTCGCGCTCGACCTTCGCGACGGCTTCCGCGGCGTAGGCCTCCGCGGTGCGGCGCAGCTCGGCCTCGACCTCGCGCTGGTTGCGGCGCTTCGCGTCGCGGTCGACCAGCGCCTGGAGTTGCGCGGCGAGGCGCTCGCGCTCGTCCGGCTCGGCGGGGGCCCGCGCCGCGTCCGCGACCTCGGCCTCCGGCTCGGCGACGTCCGCGCTCGTCTCGGCGGGTTCGAGCGCGACCTCGGACGCGTCTTCGCTCGCGGCCTCGCTCGCATCGCCGGCTTCACGCCGCAAGCGGTCGACGCGGTTCTGCAGCAGCCCGTACAGCTCCGAGTGCACCGCGCACTCGCCGCCGCGCGCCGCCGCGACCTGGGCGCCCTCGCTGGCGACCATCACCAGCGTCTCGAAGTCCAGCTCGCGCTCCTGCTCGAAGGCGAGGCCGATCTCCAGGCTGACGCGCCGCGACTCCGGCTCGCCGTCCAGGTTCAACTCGCGCGCGCCGGCGATCAGGAGCTGCGCCATGACCTCGGCCGCCTCGACGGGGAGGTCGGGCACGGCGACCAGCAGGCGCTCGTCCTCGAGGTCGACCAGGAACTCGTCGGCGCGGGGGAGCGTGGTGACCAGCTCCAGCAGCGCCGCCCGGATCCGCGCACCGACGCCGGGCTCCTCGGCCTCGCGCCGCGCCGCGCCCGTGACGCCGACGACCAGGAGGAAGAAGGGCAGCCCTTCCTGCCGGCACTGCCGCCGGGTGTCCTGCATCCGGAGGCGGAGGTCCCGGGCGGGCACCCCCCCTCCCGGCAGCGCGTCCGAGTGGGTATCGAGCATGGCGATGCGAGGGGGCCGCGCGGAGGGCGCGCCGCACTCGAATCAACCCTATCCCGCCCCCGGGGGCGCGGCGTGCCGAAGGTACGGTGCCGGGTGCAAAATCATCGGCTAGGCGGGAGAGCGCCGGCCGAAGGCCCGCGCTCTCCCGCCTACCCGATGATTTTGCACCCGGCACCGTACCTTCGGCACGCCGCGTCAGCGGAACGCCGGATCGTCGGGGAACCACGCCCGCGCCATCGCGCGCAGCTCCGCGCGCGCCGGGTCGCAGTCCTCGACCACCCAGCTCTCGCGCTCGCCGTCCGCCGTCGGCAGCGCGAACGCCCACTCGTCGCAGGAGAAGCACAGCAGCACGTCCAGCGGTCCCGCCGGGCCGTCGAAGCGCACCGCCACGCCCGGCGAGAAGATGCAGGCCTTCGCGACGTCGAAGAGGTAGCTGTCGGCGTCCTGCACCAGGCCGAGGAGTCGCGCGCGCTGCGCGGGCGTCAGCGCCGGGCCCTCGCCGAGGACGGGGAACCCGCTCATCAGCGCGCGGCCGTCGCGCGGCGCGTCGAAGCCGCCGTCGACGCGCCAGGCCGCGGCTGTCTCGGCCGACGTGAGCCGCTGCACGCGGTCCTCGCCCAGGAACTCGCGCGGCGCCGCGTGCCAGCCGTCGGCGTCGGTCGCGTGGCAGGCGATCGACGCGCAGCACAGCGCGGCGACGGCCGCGGCGAGCGCGCGCTTCGGCGGGCCGCTCGACGGGCTGTTCGACGGGCTGCTCGAAGGGCGCCGCGTCACCGCTGCACCTCCTGCAGCTGCAGGCCCGTGCGCGCCTTGTCCTGCGAGTCCAGGAAGTTCCCCGAGCGCAGGTCGCGGTTCGCGTCGTTCAGGAGGCGGACGTTGCTGAAGAAGTCGGGCTGGCCGAACTGCCCGCCGGGCGGGGCGACGTCGCCGGGGCCGCGGTAGCCGCCGGGCTTCGACGGCGACGGGCCGCTGAACATGCCCTCGACGCCGCGCCGGAACGCGTAGCGCCGGTCGCCGGCGTGCGCGATCACCGTGCCCTCGCCGACCACGCCGTCGGCGACGAACACGCCGCGCGCGTCGGAGCGGCCCGCGGTGAACTCGGCGTTGCCCTCGCCGACCACGCGCACGTCGACGTCGCGCACGAATGCGCCCGTCGCGTCCTCGACGACCTGCACGCGCACGCGGCCCGACTCGGGGTCCGATTCGACCTCGAGCGCCAGGTCGCTGACCAGCAGCAGGCCCGACGCGAACTGGTCCTCGGCGCGCGCCATCACCAGGTAGGCGCCCGCGTCGCGGATGCCCAGCTCGACGGTGGTCGTGCGGTCGCGCAGATCGACCTCGCGCTCCAGCGGCACGACGCGGCGCAACAGCGGCGCGATGCCCGACAGCTCGACGGCGGCGACCTCGCTGAGCGAACGTTCGCGCAGGTACAGCGTCATCAGGTCGACCGGGTAGACCAGCAGCTCGACCTCCGACAGGTTGCGGTGGCGCAGCTCGATCGACGCCGCCTCGCCGGGCGCGCCGCGGTGCACCTCGTCGAACGCGATGCGCTTCGCGTGGAAGTCGTCCAGCGCCTGCGCCGCGTCCGAGAACTGCTCGGACACGCGCTCGTAGTACGACGCCGCCTCGGCGAACTCGCGCCGCGCGTGGTGGATCTGACCCAGCAGGTACAGCGCCAGGTCGCGGTTCTCCGACGGCTGCATGCGGCCGTGGTCGTCGGGGTACTCGGCGACGGCGATGCGCTCCAGCAGCTCCATCGCGCCCTCGTCGCGACCCAGCTCCCAGCGCGCGATCGCCTGCGAGTACAGGAAGGCGTCGAGGTATCGCGGCCGCTCGGCCAGGTCCGCCATCAGGCCGGCGAAGCCCTCGGCGCGCTCGTAGTCCTCCAGCTCGAACAGCGCCGCCAGCAGGTTGAGCGCCGCGTCGGACGCCTGGGGGTCGTCGGCGTAGATCGCCAGGAAGCGCTGCAGCTCCAAGATGCCCTGCAACGTCAGCGTGGCGCGGTCGATCCCCGCGGCGCGCAACCGCGCGTCCTGCGCGGCGACCGGCGCCTTCGCCAGCAGCTGGTCGGCGATCGTCAGCGACGACTCGACGACCGACGGCACGTCCGGGTACT
>JAUHYB010000354.1 GCA_030426745.1 bacterium | reverse complement strand
CCGGCCTGACCTGCTGGATCTCGGCCTTCTTCGTCGCGGTGCTGTGCCAGCTCGCGATCACCTTCAACGAGCTGTACGACTTCCGCGTGTCGGTCTCGACCTACGACCGCGCGCGGCGCTTCGTGGGTTCGATGGGCAGCGCGCTCGCGCTGTCGCTGGTGTCGGTCGTGCTCGCGCACGTCTGGGAGCTGCAGCCGATCCTCGACTTCCCCGGCCTGTCGCTGACGAGCACCGTGCAGATGCTCGTCTTCATCCTGCTGGTCGGCTTCGCGATCCTGTACTCGTGGCGCTCGCTGTTCCACCTCCTGTTGCAGCGCGCGGACCTGAACGACCGCGTGCTGATCCTGGGGTCGGGCAAGGCGGCGCACGTGCTGGCGAAGGAGATGCGCCTGCACGGCGCGTCCGGCAACGACATCGCCGGCCTGATCCCCGAGGCGGAGCTGCCGCCGAACGCGCGGGCCTTCGACCCGGACGAGACCGGGACCCGCGACCTGGTGTGGGACCGCTACGCCGTGGACGAGGAAGGCATCACCGAGCGCAAGGACGACGCGGCCGACCCCGCGCGCATCTCGCTCCTGGAGCTGTGCCGCGCCAAGCGCATCGACGGCCTGGTCGTGGCGCTGGCCGACCGCCGCCGCAAGCTGCCGACGAATGCGCTCCTGGACTGCCGCCTGGCCGGCATCGCCGTCGAGGACTACGAGGGCATCTTCGAACGCGTCGCCGGCAAGATCGCCGTCGAGGCGCTGCGCCCGTCCTACCTGATCTTCAACGAGGGCTTCACGCGCAACCGCATCAGCGAGATGGTGAAGCGCGCCTTCGACTTCGTCCTGGCGCTGATCGGCATCCTGCTGACGTTCATCCCGATGATCCTGACCGCGATCGCGGTGCGCAGGGACTCGCCGGGGCCGGTGCTGTTCACGCAGCAGCGCGTGGGCGCGGACGGGCGGCTCTTCACGCTGTTCAAGTTCCGCTCGATGCGCGCGGACGCCGAGAAGCACACCGGGCCGGTGTGGGCGCAGGAGGACGACCCGCGCATCACCAAGGTCGGCAAGTTCATCCGCAAGACGCGCCTGGACGAGCTGCCGCAGCTCTTCAACGTGTTGACCGGCGACATGTCGCTGGTCGGGCCGCGCCCCGAGCGCCAGCACTTCGTCGACGAACTGGCCGAGCAGATCCCCTACTTCCGTCAGCGCCACATCGTGAAGCCCGGCGTCACCGGCTGGGCCCAGATCAACTACCCGTACGGGAACACGATCGAGGACGCGCTGCAGAAGCTCCAGTACGACCTGTTCTACATCAAGTACCAGAGCGTGCTGTTCGACCTGTCGATCCTGTTCAACACGGTCAAGACGGTGCTGCTGCGCAAGGGGACCTGAGAGCGCGTCCCGAGAGCCCGCCCGGCTTCCCCCGGCTGGGGCCGCGCGTCACCGCGTCCGGTCTCCTCCGAGCCCCGGCAGGGAGCGCGTCGCTCACTCCGGCGGCGGCCAGCGGTCGCGGAAGGGCGCGAAGGCCGGGTCCTCGCGCAGGATCTCCGCGGTGTCCGGGTCGTCGTAGCCGACCCGGGGGTCGTAGCCGAGTTCGAGCAACTCCCCCATCACGGCGACCGCCGCGTCCGCCTCGCGCCGCGCCACGCGGGCCAGGAGTTCGTGCAGCGGGTCGCCGTCGCGCCGCGTCGACGCGCGCGCGCGCTCGAGCGCGTCGTCCAGCCGATCGGTGCGGATCGCGATGCGCACCAGGTCCTCGTCGGCCAGCCAGTTCACCGCGTCGAGGTGCTCCCAGCGGTCGCGGCAGGCCGCGAGCTCGGCGTCGGCCTCGGCGTAGCGCCCGTCCAGGAAGGTCGCGTGCGCGCGCCAGAAGGCCAGCTCGGGGTCGGCCGGAACGCGCTCGGCGCGCACCGCGACGAGCGCGCGCAGCCCGTCGCCGCCGTCGTCCTCGCACACCAGCCGCAGCAGGTAGCGGTACGTCTCCTCGTCCGGCGTGCCGAGGTAGGCGTCCGCGACGCGGCCGTGTTCGTGCAGCAGCTCGAGGCGCGCGTACCAGCACGCCTCGCCGAACTCCGAGCGCTCCATCGGGCCGTCGGCGCGGATGACCTCCAGGAAGATCGCGTCGGCCTCGTCCACCTCGCCGCGCATCGCGCAGCGCTTGCCGCGGTAGTACGGCAACCACGGGTCGTCCGGCGCGTCCTGCTCGCGCGCCGTCACCAGGCGGTCCAGCAGCTCGACGTCCGCTTCGCCGAACACGGCGCGCTCCGCCATCAGGTCGAAGGCCGTCGCGGGGTCCGCCGCCGCGCGCAAGGTCGCGACGGGGTCCGCGGTCGCGACCGCCGCGCCGCTCCACAGCTCCTGGTAGAACGGCACCTCGTCGTCGGGCGCGCACGCCAGCCCGGCCGCCGCGAGCGCCAGCGCCTCGTCGGCGTCGCCGCGCTCGCGCGCGCAGTTCGACGCGTAGTAGTAGGCGTTCGCCTCGCGCGGCCGCGCCTCGCGCACGACGGCGCTGACCGCCTCGACGGTCGCGCAGGCGCCCGCGTCGTCCCAGTGCTGCAGCAGCGGCTCGAGGTGTTCCTCGAAGAACGGGGACGCCAGCACGAGGTCCGCCAGCTCGGCGCGGCGCGCGCCCTCGGCGTACACGCCCATCGCGGACAGCGCGGCGAAGTGGCTGGGCCAGGACTCGAGCGCCGACGTCCAGCACCGCCACGCGCGGTCCACGCGGCCGAGGTTCGCGTAGCACTCCCCCATGCGCTCGAGCGCCGCGGTGTCCTCCCCGACGAGCTGCTGGTAGCGCCGGAAGCGCGACGCCGCCGCCTCGTACCGGCCCGAGTCCGCGGCGAAGGTGCCCAGGCGGAACTGCGCGATCGCGCAGTCCGGCCGCGACGCCGCGAGCTCGCGCGCCGCGGTCACCGCGGCCGCCTCGTCGCCCAGGAGCAGCGCGGTCTCCATCAGGAAGTAGCGCCGCACGTCCGCCATCTGCAGGACGAAGTCGTCCGTCGCGTCGTCCAGCTCGCGCAGCGCGTCCCACGCCTCGCCGGCGGACTCCGGGTCCGACGCGGACTGCGCCAGGAACACGGCCTCGCTGTACTCCCGGGCGAGCGCCTGCGCGCGCGAGGACAGCGTCGGCGCGACCGCGACGAAGGCGAGCTGTTCGGACCCCGGCGCGACGTGGTCCTCCAGCTCGAAGTCGTACAGCCACAGGTGACCGCCGACGGGCTTCACCCACAGCCGCAGGTAGTAGTCGACGATCTCGTCGCCGCCGCGCCACCGCGCGCGCACGACGCCGACCGACGGCGCGTCCGAGTCGGGGCGCACGTTCCAGACCGGGTCGTCCGCGTCCTCCAGGAACAGCTCGAGGTCGAGCAGGAAGCCCGCGGCGACGGCCTGCGCGTGCGAGCCGCGCGCGCGGCGCTCGACCGCCGGCGTCCACGCGTCCCCCGCGTGGGCGCCGGCGCGCTCGATGAAGGCGTCCTCGTCGAACAGCGCGCGCAGCGCCTCGGGGTCGCCCGCGCGCGCGGCGGCGGCGAAGTCGGCGAGCAGCGCGTCGGCGGCGTCGCGCCGCGCGGACTCCTGCGTCGGGACGGGGGCGAGCGGCGCGGGATCGACGACGGCGCACGACGCGCCCCACGACATGGCGAGTGCGAGCAGCATGCGCGCCAGTCTA
>JAUHYB010000353.1 GCA_030426745.1 bacterium | reverse complement strand
GGGTGCTGGATCCACGAGGACGCGCTGGGCGACGTCACCGTCGAGGCGCCGGCCGGCGACCCGCTGACGGGCGGCGTGCGTTACGTCGCGCCGGGCGGCGCGCCGCTGATCTACCTGCCGCAAGAGCGCGCGATGTTCGACCCGCAGACGCTCGAGACGAAGCGCATGGACTCGGTGCCGAACATCCGCGTGCTGTCCGCGGGCGACGAGCGCTTCCTGCTCGGCATCGTGCCGACCTTCGACAACGACGCGACCGTCGCGCTGTACGACTACTACGCCGGCGAGACGCGCGACCGGCGCCTCGAGGCCGTGAACGTCGTGCACGTGGTCGAGCCGCCGACCTCGCCGCACGTGCAGCGCGGCGACGCGCCGCTCGAGGTGTGGGCGGTGCTGGCCGAGGCGGCGGACGAGGACCGCTGGACCGCCTACGAGCTGGTCCCGCACCAGGGCGGCGCGCGCCTGCAGGAGATCCTGAGCGGCACCGGCGGCCGCGAGTGGGCGCACCGCCTGCTGGAGGCCGAGCTGGTCTCGCGCCACTCGCACGACGTCGCGCCCGACGACGACGAAGAGGCGCCCGCCGCGCCCGCCGAGTAGCCCGCGCGCCGGGGCGCCCCGATGACGACCTTCCACTGGGAAGAGACGCGCGAGGTGCTGGCGCCGCGCGCGTTCGAGCCCGGCTGGGTGGTCGACGACCGCCTGCGCTGGTTCGAGCGCGAGGAGGACGGCGCGGTCCTCCGCGTCGCGCCGCCGCTGGTGTTCCCGATCGCGCCCGGCACGCGTTCGATCGCGCGGTACCTGATGGCGCTGCCCGACGAGCCGGGCATGCACACCGTCGTGTTGCTGCAGGCCGGCGCCGCGTCGCTCGGCCTGTTCGACGGCGGCGAGCCGATCGCGACGAAGAGCCGCAAGCGCTACGTCGTGCGCGGATCCGGCCGCGCGCAGCCGACGCACCTCAAGACGAAGGGCAAGTCGCGTTACGGCTCGCGCTTGCGCCTGCAGAACGCGAAGCAGCTCCAGGAGGAGACGGTCGAGACGCTGCTCGACTGGCGCGACGAGTACGGCCCGTCGGACCGCGTCTACTACAACGCGCCCGTCCGCCTGTGGGCCGAGTTCCTCGAGGCCGACCCGCCGCCGCCCTTCGACAAGGACGACGAGCCGATCAAGATCCCGCGCGACCTGCCGCGCCCGACGACGGACGTGATGCTGCGGGCGTACCGCTCGCTGTGTTACGGCCGGGTCGAGTGACGGCGCCCGCGCCGATCCGTATCGTCGTGGGCGTGGAGCCGACCGACCTCGATCGCGTCCTCGCGTACCACCGCGTCACGAAGCACCAGCCGCAGCGCTTCGCGCGGTCGCTCGGGTACATGGACTGGGACACGCAGCCCGATCCCTTCCGGCGGTTCGAGGGCGCGCCGCGGTTCGACCTGCCGCTGGCGGCGGGGGAGGTGGCGACGCGGTACGCGGACCTCTACGAGCCGGGCGCCGTCACGCCGCGCGCGCTCGACGCGGACGCGCTGGGCGCGTTCTTCCAGCTCGCGCTCGGCCTGACGGCCTGGAAGCAATACGGCGACGCGCGCTGGTCGCTGCGCGCCGACCCGAGCAGCGGGAACCTGCACCCGACCGAGGCCTACGCCGTGTTGCCCGCGATCGGCGACGCGGCGGCCGGCGGGATCGCGTGCGGCGCGCACCACTACCTGTCGCACGACCACTGCCTGGAGCGGCGCGCGGAGCTCGCGGGCGACGCCGCGCGGGACCTCGCGGCGCGGCTCCCCGCCGGCGGCTTCCTGGTGGCCGTGACGTCGATCCACTGGCGCGAGTCGTGGAAGTACGGCGAGCGCGCGTTCCGCTACTGCCAGCACGACGCCGGCCACGTGCTGGCGACCTTGCGCATCGCGGCGGCGGCGCTCGGCTGGTCGGCGCGGCTGGTGGAGGGCGCGAGCGACGACGTGATCGCGGCGATCGCGGGCGTCGAGCGCGCGGAGTACGGGCGGCTCGACCCGGTCGAGGCGGAGCACGCGGACTTCCTGCTCGCGGTCGCTCCGCCGTCCGAGCGCGGCGCGGAGGTCGACGCCGCCGCGGTCGCGAACGCGCTGCGCGGCGCCGCGTGGACCGGCGCGCCGAACGCGCTCAGCGACGACCACCACGCGTGGGACGTGATCGACGTGGTCGCGCAGGCGGCGCGCTATCCCGAGGACACCGCGCGGGGACTCGACGGCGCCGAGCGCCGCGAACCCGAGGCGCTCCCGCTCGTCCCGCCGGCGCTCGCGAACGGCATGCCCGTCCCCGACGTCCGCGCCGAACACGTCGTCCGCACGCGCCGCAGCGCGGTCGCGATGGACGGCCGCACGTCGATCCCGGCGGCGCGCTTCTACGCGATGCTCGATCGGCTGTTGCCGCGCGCGGGCGTCGCGCCCTTCGACGCCTTGCCGTGGGCGCCGCGCGTGCACCTCGCGATCTTCGTGCACCGCGTCGACGGCCTCGCGCCCGGCCTGTACTGGTTCGAGCGCGACGCGCGCGTGCACGACGCGATCCGCGCGCAGCTCGGCGACGGCCCGGCGTGGACGCGGCCCGACGGGTGCCCCGAACACTTGCGCCTGTTCACGATCACCGAGCGCGACCTGCGCGGCGGCGCGGCGTCGATCTCCTGCGGCCAGGACATCGCCGGCGGCGGCGCGTTCAGCCTGGGCATGATCGCGGACTTCCGCCGGTCGCTGGAAGTCGGCCCGTGGTGGTACCGCCGCCTGCACTGGGAAGCGGGCGCGATCGGCCAGGTGCTGTACCTGGAGGCCGAGGCGCACGGCGTGCGCGCGACCGGCATCGGGTGCTACTTCGACGACGCGATGCACCGCGTGCTGGGGCTCGAGGACGACCGCTTCCAGGACCTGTACCACTTCACCGTCGGGGGCGCGGTCGAGGACGAGCGCCTGCAGACGCACCCGGCGTACGCGCACCTCGGCGCGCGGGCGAAGGCGGCAGGCGAGGGCGCGACGCCGTGACCGGACCGGCGCTGCGCCTGGAGTCGGTCAGCGTGCGCTTCGAGCGCGACGATGGGCCGCCGGTGGACGCGGTGCGCGACCTGTCGCTGGACGTGGCGGAGGGAGAAGCGCTGTGCCTGATCGGCGGCAGCGGGTCGGGCAAGACGACGACCTTGCGCACGATCAACCGCCTGCAGGAACCGACGTCGGGGCGCGTGCTGTGGCGCGGGACGGACGTCGCGGCGGTCGACCCGATCCGCTTGCGGCGCTCGATGGGGTACGTGATCCAGAGCGCGGGCCTGTTCCCGCACATGAGCGTGCGGCGCAACGTCGGCCTGCTGCTGGAGCTGGAGGGCTGGTCGCGCGACCGGCGGCGCGCGCGCGTCGACGAGCTGCTGGAACTCGTGCGCCTGCCCGCCGCGGACTACGCGTCGCGCCGGCCGTCGGAGCTGTCGGGCGGCGAGGCGCAGCGCGTTGGCGTGGCGCGCGCGCTGGCGCTGGACCCGCCGGTGGTGTTGATGGACGAACCCTTCGGCGCGCTCGATCCGATCACGCGTGACCACCTGCAGGGGGAGTTCGCCGCGCTGCGCCGCGAGCTGGGCAAGACGATCGTGATGGTCAGCCACGACCTGGGCGAGGCGTTCCGCCTGGCGGACCGCGTGGCGTTGCTGGACGAAGGGCGGC
>JAUHYB010000352.1 GCA_030426745.1 bacterium | reverse complement strand
CGAACACGCTCCTCCCCGGCCGGGGAGGAGCGTGTTCGGATGCTACGGGGCGGTGCTTAAAGGGGACTCCGCGCGGTCAGTCGGGGTCCGGCGACCCGTCGTCGGGCCAGCGGTCCTCCGCGCGCAGCGGCAGCAGGAAGCGCCCCGCGTGCAACAGGCCGTCCGCCGTCGACTCGCGGCCGTCCGCGGCGCGGCCCTCGGTCGCGAGCGCCTCGCCCGCCGCGAAGTCGATCGGCCGTTCCGCGTCCGCCAGCGCCGGCGCCAGCCGCGCGGTGATCGCCCCGGCCTCGTCGTAGAGCGCGAGCTGCAGCCACAGCGTCGCGTCGAGCAGCTCGCCGCGCCGCCAGGCGCCGCCCATCGGCTGGTAGTCCGGCGTGAACGGCTCGCTGCCGGCCTGGACCAGGTAGCTCTCGCGCAGCACCGTGCCCGCGCGCCACTCCGAGAACGGCAGCGCGCCGCGCGCCGGCCAGTGGTCGTTCTGCCAGGGGTGCAGGCCCCAGGCGTAGACGCCGTTCGGCGTCGTGATGCGGTCGACGATCACGTAGTCGGTCGACAGCCCGGTCGGCGTGCCCCAGTGGTAGGTGATCCAGCCGAAGCCGTCGCCGTCGAGCACCTCGTACTCCCAGCCGAGGAAGCAGGCGCGCTCGAGCCCGTCCGGCGTCTCGCGCAGGAAGTCGTGGCGCTCCGGCAGGCGCCGCCGCAGGTCGTGGGCGTCGCGGTACGCCTCCAGGTCCCCGACGCGCGGCTCGACCTCGTACAGGGAGCGCGGCACGCGCAGCACGCCCTTCTTGCGCAGCACCAGCACCGGGCCCAGGTCGCGCTCCGTCCGGAGGTTCCAGTAGGCGGCGACGACGTCGAAGCGCGCGTTCACGGCCTCGAGCAGCGCGCGCGCCTGCTCCAGTGACGGCTGGTGCGCGATCAACCAGTCCGCGTCGCCGAGCACCTCGAACACCGCGTCCTGCTGCTCGGCGTCCAGCGAAGGCCAGGCCTCGAGCGGCCACGGCAGCTTCTTCATGCGCAGGTCGTTCGACGTGCGCCCGAAGATCGCCCAGTGATAGCTGCACACCACGCGGTAGGGGTCGGGCACGTCGTGGCGGATCATGCGCGGTCCGTCGCGCTCGATCTCCGCGGCCACCGCGTCGTTCACGTGCGCCGCCGCGTCCCAGAACACGCCGAACTGCCGCGTGTTCAGCGCGTCGAGCGTGCGCACGCCCATCACGACCGCGGCGACGAGCACGCCCTGCATCGCGAGGCGCCGCAACCCGCGCGCGCGCCCGGCCAGGGTCACCCAGCCCATCGCGCACACCGGCGCGATCAGCGGCAGCAGCGGCAGCCACAGCCGGAACGACTTGCTGCCCTTGTTGCTCATCACCCACACGTTGATCGCGAGCGTGATCAGCACGATCCACAGCGCCCAGCTCGGGCGGAAGACCGCGCGCACGACCCCGACGACGCCCAGCGCGATGACGGGCGCGACCAGCATCCGACCGATCTCGGTCAGGTAGAACGACTGCGACTGCAGCTGACGCGGTCCGCCCTCCATGTCGGGCACGATCACGTCGCCGCGGATCTCCTGCGCGCGGGCGTAGAACCAGGCGGCGGTCTCGCGGAAGCCCAGCTCCCACATCTGCCGCGACAGCACCGAGCCGACGTTCTCGATCAGGTAGTTCGAGAGGCTGACGCCGAAGGTGCCGTAGCTCAGCTTGTCCAGCACGACCTGCACGCCGAGCGCGATCGCGAGGCCCGCGAAGACGGACGCGCTCTGGCGCACGCGCGCGCGCCCGTTCCGCAACACGAACAGCAGCACGAGCGGCACGACGACGACCAGCGACTGGTACGCCATCAGCACGGACGCGCCGAGCCACAGGCCGCCGACGAGCGAGCGCTTGCGCGAGTCCGAGTCGAGCAGGACGTTCAGGCCCCACGCGATCGTCAGGCTCGCCGCGATGCCCGACACGGGGTCGACCGCGTACTGCAGGAAGACCGGGTTCGCGCCGACCAGCAGCCCCGTCGCGAGGCCGGCGTCGCGGCCGCCGAAGCGCGCGCCGAGCCGGTGGCACGCGTGCACGAGCCCGAGCCCGAGGAACAGCTGCACGAGCCGGCTGGCGAGCACCGCCCACGACAGGTCGTGCACGCCCAGCACGTGCGTCAGCCAGAAGAAGGGCGCCAGCAGCGCGGAGAAGCCGAACGAGCGGCGTACCTCCGTGAAACGCATGTCGTCGCCGATGGCGAACGAGTTCGCGCGCTCCATGTACTCGACCGAGTCGCCGACCTGGTACCCGTCCAGCCCGCTCCACGCGTAGAGCTGCAGCGCGGCGACGAGCAGCAGGAGCCAGCGGCTGCGCCCGTCGGACAGGCGCGGCAGCGGTTCGCCGTCGGCGCCGCGCCGCACCGCGGGGGGCGAGGCGTCGGCGGCGGAGTGGGAAGCGAGCATGGGCGCGCGCCATCCTGCGCGAGGAGGGCCCGCTCCGGAAGGGTGTGGGGAGCGCTTTCGCACCCCACTGACTCCGTTCGGTGGAGCCCCGCATGCGGTGTGGGGGGGACCTCCCTCCACCGCATCTGGTGGAAAAGGGCGGCGCGAGCGTTGACGCGCCCCCTCGCGAAACGGGATAAGGGGAGGTCGTCGCGCGATCCTCCGATCCCCGCCGGAGGATGCGCGCAAGCGTTTACGCCGCAAACACTTGCAACGAACGGGCTGACATGGGCCGCATCGAGAAAGCCATCGTTCTCTCCGTCCTCCTGGGCGTCATCCTGATCCTCGCCGTGTCCATGGACATCGGCGAGGAGGGCACCACCGTGCCGGACGTGCCGCCCGCCAACGACGCGGTCGCGCGCGGCCTGGAGAGCACCAAGGACCAGGTCGGCCCGCGCCGGCCGGACTGGGACGAGCTGCGCGGCCAGGGCAGCGACCCGGCGCTGGGCGTGAACGGCCCGGCGAGCGGCCCGGCGAGCGGCGCCGCGAACGACATGGGCGAGGGCGCGCTCGGCGGCGACGCGAACGGCCCGGTCGCGGCCGACGGCGCGGCTGCCGACGATGGGGCGGGCGACGACGCGAGCGCGCTCCTGTCGTCGACGATCGACCAGCCCGGCGCGGATCGCGGACCGGCGCGGCGCGCCGCGCGCGAGGCGATCCCCGCGGACTCGGTGCTCGTGACGCTCGCGGGCCTCGAGCCGACGAGCGACGTGGCGCTGATGCGCTACCGCTTCCGCCTGGGCGACAGCTTCGCGTCGCTGGCCGAGCGCTTCTACGGCGACCCCGTCTACGAGCGCCTGCTCGAGCGCGTCAACGAGGAGCACGCCAGCTTCGGCGAGGGCGACGAGGTGCTCGTGCCCGTCTACGACCGCATGGGCCTGGGCGCCGCCCCGACCCCGACCCCCGGCGCGACCCCGACCGTCCCGGCCGACGGCGTGTACGTCGTGCGCGAGGGCGACAGCCTCTGGACGATCTCCCGCAAGACCCTGGGCAAGGGCTCGCGCTGGAAGGAGATCCACCAGCTGAACATCGACCAGCTGCCGAGCGCCGACGCGGTGCGCCCGGGGATGGTGTTGCGCCTACCGGCGCACTAGGTGGCACCGCGCCTACCGGCGCAGCGTTGAGGGAAAGTACCGAGCCGGGCTCGTTTTTTCACCGCGGTGACGCGCGCAGGGGGCGGCTGAAGCCGC
>JAUHYB010000029.1 GCA_030426745.1 bacterium | reverse complement strand
CGCTGCCGCACCACGGCGCCCACGGCGCCGTGGTGCGGCAGCGGACGGCGGTGAAAAAACGAGCCCGGCTCGGTACTTTCCCCGGCGCGCACCCGGCACGGTACCTTCGCCCACGCTGCGCTTGAATGCCTCCCCGCTCGCCGCGTAGCGTCCGCCCCGATGGAGTCCCCGAGCGAAGTCCCCGGCGCCGCCGTCGCGTCGCCTCCCGAAGAGGCGACGCTGGAGATCCGCTGCAAGGACTGCGGCGCGACGGTCACGATGCCGGCGCACCGCTTCGCGACGCTCTGCCCCTACTGCGCGTCGCCGTCGGTCGTCGATCGGCCGGCGGGAGCGGACAGCGCGCGCCGCGACGCGCCCGACTTCGCGCTGGGGTTCCTGATCGACCGCGAGGAGGCGAACCGCCGCGTGCGCGCGTGGATCGGCAAGCGCCGGTGGTTCGCGCCCTCGGAGCTCAAGAACGCCGAGGTGCGCAGCGTCGAGGGCATCTACCTGCCCGCGTGGCTGTACGGCGCGACGGCGCGCTCGGTGTACGACGCGCGGATCGGCGAGAACTACACGGTCACCGAGACCTACACGACGACCGACTCGAAGGGCCGCACCGTCGTCCGCACGCGCACCGTCGTGAAGACCGAGTGGCGCGACCTGTCGGGCACGCACGCCGCCTACGTCGTCGACGTGCTCGTCACGGCGTCGCGCGGCCTCGGCAACGCGGAGCTGGAGTCGATCGAGCCCTTCGACCTGCGCGCGTTGCGCCGCTACGACCCGGCGATCGTCTCGGGCTGGGTCGCGGAGGAGGCCACGCTCGACCGCGAACAGGGCCACGCGACGGCGCAGTCGGAAGCGCGCGCGTGGCTCGAGCGCCGCGTCCGCGCGTTCCTGCCCGGCGACTCCTCGAAGCTGACCGGCCTGCACGTCGACTTCCACGACGAGGACACCGACCTGGTGCTGCTGCCGATCTGGGTGTTCGCCGCGCGCTACGGCAAGGACCACCGGCCGCTGCGCATCCTCATCAACGGCCAGACCGGCGAGGTGCAGGGCGAGGTGCCGCGGTCCGCGATCAAGATCGCGATCGGCGTCGGGTTGCTCCTGGTCGTCTTCGGCCTGATCCTGCTCGCGCTCATGGGCGCGTTCGGATCCCTCGCGATGCTGGGGGTGATCGCGTGACGACGACCGCCCTGCGCTGCGTGCGCTGCGAGAGCCCGCTGGAGGCCGGCGACCTGCGCTGCGCCGTGTGCGGCCGCGAGGCGCCGGTCACCGAGCGCCCGCGCGACGTCGTCGCCGTGCAGGTGCTGCGCTGCACGAGCTGCGGCGCGGCCGTGTCGTACGACGCGCGCGCCGGAGCGCCGAAGTGCAGCTTCTGCGACTCGGAGATGCGGCTGGAGGACCGCGCGGACCCGCCGGAGGAGACCGAGCGCTGGCTGCCGTTCGCCGTCACGCGCGAGGAGGCGCGCGCGCGCGTGAAGAACTGGCTGGGCAACCAGGGCTTCTTCCGCCCCGCCGACCTGCAGCGCCGCGCGAAGCTCGAGTCGATCAAGGCGATCTACTGGGTCGCGTGGGTCTGCGACGCGCGCGCGTTCGTGACGTGGGCGGCGGACTCGAACCTCGGCGCCGGGCGTTCGGACTGGGCGCCGCACTCGGGCGAGGCGCACATGCACTTCGACGACCTGCTCGTCAGCGCGTCGCGCGGCTTGTCGGCGTCCGAGGTGGCGGCGCTCGGCGACCTCTACCCCGTCGCGGACCTCGAGCGCGAACCGACGCCGCCGCCCGGCGACGTGCCGGTCGCGCACGAGACCTTCGACCTGCAGCGCTCCGGCGCGCGCCGCGTCATCCTCGGCGCGATCGAGCGCGCCACCCGGCGCCGCGTCGAGGACCTGCACATCCCCGGCTCGCGCTTCCGCAACGTGCACACCTCGAGCCTGCTAGAAGGACTCACCTCGCGCCGCGTCGCGCTGCCCGCGTGGGTCTTCGCGTACCGCTACGACGACAAGCTGTACCGCGCCGTCGTGTGCGGATCGGACGCGCGAGGCATCACCGGGACGGTCCCGTTCTCGTGGTCGCGCGTGGCGCTGGTGGTCGCGATCGTGCTCGCGTTCGTCGTCGTCGGCGCGCTCGTGTTCGCGGCGGTGAGCTGAGCGCCGCGCCTGCCCGTGGGTACCTTCGGGCAACCGCTCAGAACGGCAGCGCCAGCCAGTCCGCGCCGTAGGTCAGCACGCCGCCGGTGTGGCCGGCCGCGGAGACGAGCGCGGCGAGGAGCGCGAGCAAGGCGAGGCGCGAGTTCGGCTTCTTCGCGGCGATCCCCCACGCGACGATCGACGCGACCGCGAGGCCCACGCCCAGCCAGCGGTGCAGGTCGAGCGCCTCCGCGTCGTGCGCGGTGTGCTCGGCCAGCCACCACCCGAGGCCCGCGGCGGGCACGGTAGCGAGCGCGCCCAGCGCGAAGCAGAAGGTGGCGGCGTGTTCCGTGCGCCACGCCGGGCGCGCGCGGCGCAGCAGCTCGGCGACGAAGGCCGCGACGAGCAGGCCGATCGGGAAGTGCACGACCAGCGGGTGCCAGCGCGCGATCCAGACGCCGATCGAGGACGTGCGCGCGCCCGCCTTCGCCGGCGCCGCCTCGCCTTCCGCCGGACGCTGCGCCTCGGGCACCGTCGCGCCCGCGCGGATCCACGCGGCGATCAGCGCCTTCTCGTCGTCCGAGAGCGGCTCGACGTCCGACTCCGGCGGCGGCATGTCGTCGAAGTCGACGGACAGGAACAGCTCCGACTCGTCCGGGTCGCCCGGCACGACGAGCTCGGGGTCGGCCGCCGTCGCGACCAGGTCGCGCGCCGCCGCCCACTTCTTCAGCGCCTTCGGCTCGTCCGCGCCCGGCGCGTGGCAGGACGCGCAGCGCGCGTCGAGCAGGGCCGCCAGCGCGGCGACGTCCGGCGCGTCGGCGGCCGTGTCCTGGACGAGCGGCGCGACGGCCGCGCTCGTTGCGGCGGCGGCGTGGTCCGCGCTCGGCGCGGCGTCGGCGACCGTGTACTCAGCGCTCGTCGGTGCGAGCGACGCCGGAGCGACGCTCGCCGCGACGAGGGCGACGGCGATCGAGAGCGCCGACATCAATCGTCGACGCGGAAGTCCTCGTGCCCGGACTTCTTGACCTCGACGAGCGCGTCGTAGCCCTTCTTCAGCGCCGCGGCGTCGCCGGCGAGCGTCGCGTCCTGCATCGCCAGGATCTGCGTCAGGAGCTTCGTCAGCTCGGCGCGGTACCCGACCTTCCAGCGGGCGAGGTCCTTGCCGGCGAGCCCCTCGGGCGCCTCGGCGTGCAGCGGGATCGCGGTCAGCGTCGCCGCCTCCATCGCCTCGAGGTGCTTCATCAGCTCGGCCTCGTTCGCGGCCGGATCGTCCATCCCCTTCTTCACCGCGCGCTGGCCGGCCTTCAGCGTCTCCATCGCCTCCTCCAGCGCTTCGTGGTCGTCACCGTCGACGACGGTCGCGGCGGTGTTCGCGGTGTTCGCGACGTACGCCGGCGCGGCGGCGGTCAGCGCGAGGAGGGCGAGGGCGGGCAGGGTGACGGAGAGCTTCATGTCGTTCCTTCGAGGTCTCGGGGGTCGTCCGGGTTACGGCGGCCCGCGATTCTAGCGGCGCGCGCGCGGCCCGCACGGTGATTCGCAGACAGTGGAGCCGCCGCGAGTCGCCGCGCGGATGCGCTCGCGGGAGTTCGCGTCACGGATTCGTGACGTGCGTGCCGCGCCGCGATCCGCGGTGCTGCCGGCCCCCGCGGCAGCTCGCCGCCCCTACCCCTTTTCCAGCTAGGGGTCGGCGCGCTATACTCGACCGCATGGCGAACGAACCCGAGCGCATCGAACTGCCCCGCGGGGCGCTGGAGATGCTGGTGCTGCGCACGCTCTCCCGTCGCAGCAAGCACGGCTACGCGATCCTGCAGTCGATCCGCGAGCGCAGCGACGAGGCCTTGTCGGTCGAGGAAGGATCGCTGTACCCGGCGCTGCACCGCATGGAGCGCAATGGCTGGATCGTCAGTGAGTGGGGCCTGTCCGACACCGGCCGGCGTGCGAAGTTCTACGCGCTGACCGACGACGGCCGCACTCGCCTCGCGTACGCGCGCAAGTCGTGGTTGCGCATGACGCGCGCCGTCGGCGCCGTGCTCGGAGGAAAGGCGGCCGAGGCATGACCACGGACGACGCCAGCACCCTGTACCCCACCGAGACCGACGCGCGCGCCGTCGACGCCGACATCCGCGCGGAACTCGAGTCGCACCTCGCGCTCTGCGAGGACCACCTGATCGCGGAGGGTTGCTCTCCGCGACACGCCCGCGAACTCGCGCGCCTGCGCTTCGGCGACTTCGAACGCACCGCGCGCGCCTGCCGAAGACAGAAGCTGAAGGGACCCCTCATGCTGCAACGACTCCACCTCGCCACGACCGCCCTGCTCGCCGCCGTCGTCGTCTGGTTCGGCTATCGCGCTCAAGAGAACGCGCGCGTCGTCGCGGCGCTGCAGTCGAGCGAGACGTCCTCGCGGGAGGCGTTGCCGCTGGAGCCGGTCGTCGTCGAACGGGACGACACGATCGTGCTACTGGATGACTACAACCACGAGTTGCAGGCCGAGATGTCCTATGTCGAGAGTGACGGCACCGTGCTGCTCCCTGTGATCGGGCGCGTGTTCCTCGCCGGGATGACCAGAGAAGAAGCGGAGGGGCTGCTGCGAGACGCTTACGCCCCCCACTTCGTCCCGCTGAACCTGCACATCCGCGTGTCCAAGCCGCAGCGCTGAGAACAGCGACTCGCCCGGGGCCCCGCGCGACTCACTCGCCTCGCGGGAGCACGACGTCGGTCCACGGGCCGCCGGGTGCGACGCCTCGTTCGACGGCTCCGTGTCGCGCGACGACGCGCAGCGGCGCGACAGGCGACTCGAGCGTGCACCACCCTTCCGCGTCGCTGGTCGCCGCAAGAACACCGTCGACCAGCACCGCGGCGCCGGCGATCGGCGTGCCCGCCTCGTCGACGACGCGGACGCGCGCGCCCCAGCCGGGCCGGAAGACCGCGGGCACGATCGCGCGGCCGGAGGCGTCGGGGACGAACGCGGCGGCGGTGAAGTAGAGCGGCGCGCAGCCGTCGCGGGTGAGCGCCCACTCGCGCCCCAGCGACCCGGCCGGGCGACGGTCGATGACGCCGCCGCGCGTGCGGTGCGTCGGCAGGACCTCGCCGGTCGCGAGATCGCGCGTGTGCACGGTCGGCCAGTTCGTGTAGGGCGGCGCGAGCGCGTCGGGCTCGAAGGAGAAGCCGAACCCCTCGCCGACGGCGGGATCGGTCATGACGATGCGCAAGCGCAGCGCGCCGTCCTCGTCCGTGCTGCGCTCGACGACCGCGACGCGCCCCACATGATCCGCGCCGAACACCTCGAGCGGACCGTCCGGAACGCTCGACAGCTCGAACTCGGCGACGCGCCCGTCGGCGTCCCGGCTCGACGCGTAATGGACCGAGGTGTACCTGACGCAGGAGCCGAAGCTGTCGTACTGGATCTCGAAGTCGCGGACCGGCAGCGTCGAGCAGCGCACGTGCAGCTCGCAGCAACGATACGTCACGGACTCGTCGGCCCACTCGATCGTGCCGCGCACGACTCGACCTTCCGGCAGCTTCGTCAGGGGCTCTTCGGGCTCGTAGGTCTCTCCTGCGACGACCTCGAACTCGACGGTGCGCCGCTCGTGCGCGCGCGACCACGCCGTCCAGCGGTAGCGACCCGGCCGCAGGTGCGCGCGCTCGCCGATGCGCCAGTTCGTCGTCTCGTCCAGCAGCGCGGGATCGAGCGGTTCGACGGTGTAGCGGAGCCCGTGCCCGCGGTCGTCCCCGTGCCCCTCGTCCGGCCCGACGAGCGCCTCGTGCAGCCGATAAGACCCGGTGCGCTCCAGTGTCACCGTCACGGTTCCGTCGCGGCGCGGCGCGCCGACGCCGAGCGACGCGGTGCCCGCGAGGAAGCCGCCGTCCCCGACCACCGCGAGGAAGGCGGCGCCGTCGGTCGCGAACGCCTCCGGCGCGAAGCGCACCCACACGCGGTCGTCCGTGACACGCAACGGCGCCTCCCAACGCGGACCCGCGTCGCGACCGTGCGCCGCGACGATCACCGCGCGCAGCGACGTCGGGTCGTCCGGCACCGCCCCCTCGAGCTCGAGGTCGTAAGTCGCGCCGACGGGCACGCGCAACACGACGGGGTCGGGGCGTTCCTCGGTCGGCACCAGGCAGTCCCACTGGCCGCCGGGCAGGTCGATCGGCATCGATTCGCCGCTGTTCGCGCGCAGGTTCCAGCGGCCGCCGGGGATCGCGCGGGGCGTGTGGAAGCGGCCGAGCGCGTCGGTCTCGAGCTCCATGGGCGCGCCGCTCTCGGGCTTCGGGAACGGCGGACGACTCAGCCGGAAGCGATAGCCCGCGAGCGGCTCGCCCGTCGCGTCGTCGAGCACGAGGCCGTGCACCACGCCGGTCTCGGTCCGCGCGACCTCGACAGTGAGCGTCTCCTCGCCCTTCGCGTACGGCGTGTCGAGCGTGAGGACGCCGTAGGGCGGGCGCCGGAACCAGCGCCAGCCGTCGCCCGGCAGGACCTCGATGCGCGGCATGTACGGCGCCTCGGCGAACGGGAAGGCGACCTCGCCCGCGTCGTTCGTGCGCCGGCCGTAGCGCTCCTCGCCCGACCGCAGCTGCACGTAGCAGCCGCCGGGGACCTCGCCGCCGCGCACGTCGACGACGCGCACGCGGATCACGACGGCGGCGTTCGTGTCGTCGACGGTCGGCGTGTCGTCGGCGTCCTGCGGCGCGTCGTCGCCGACCGGACAGCGTTCGTCCCCAGCGGCATCCTGAGCGTGCGCCGTCGACGTCTCGACGGAAGCGAAGGCGAGGCCGCGCGGGACTCCGAGAACGGCGAGGATCGACGCGAGCAGACAGAGCGGGAAACTCATGGTGCCGAGCCTACCGCGTCCCGCCCGCTACCGCTCGATCTCGACCGCCAGGACCGTCTCCGCGCGCGCCCGGATCTCGACCGTGCCCGCCGCGAGCGCCGCGCCGTCCGGCGCGCGGAGGGTGTACGACCAGGTGCCGGGTTCGAGGAGGGCGTCGGCGATCATCGATGCCGACGTGCCGCCGCCGTTCGCCCGCCTCGTCCAGCGAACGGCGCGCGCCCCGCCGTCGACGCCGTCGCCGGGGACGAGCTCCAGGATCGGCGCGGGCTCCGCGATGCCGTCCCATCCGGCGGAGTCCGCGCTCGCGAGCAGGCGACCGCCGAAGCCGGGCGAGCGCAACGAGCGTAGCGTCCGTTCCGTCGCGCTCGCGTGGACGTCCGCCGTCGCGGGCAACACGAACGAGGTCGGCTCCGCCTCGATCGCGACGCGGTACGCGCCGACCGGCAGCCGCGGATCGCCGTAGCCGACCAGGCCGAAGCACGTCGCGTGCACCACGCCGTCCGCGTCGAAGGTGATCAGCATCCGCTCCGTCTCCGCGTCGAGCAGGCGGGCCGTCCAGTCCGAGACGGCGCGACCGTCGGCGTCGACGAACATGAGGTCGAGCGGTTGCGCGCGCGCGACGTCGCGCACGACGACCGTCGCGTCGGTCGTGCGGCCGATGCGCGGGCGGACGACGACGCTGCCGACGAACCACCGGTCGCCGGACTCGCGCCACACGGCGATCTGCAGGGGCGCGTCGTCCTCGAGCACCAGGCTCCACCCGCCGTCGGGATCGGAAGTCGGCGTGGTCCCCATGCCCCGCGAGACGACGGCCCGCGCGTCGCCCGGCAGCGCGCGCGCGTCGAGACCCAACCGGTGGAGCCGCGGCGTGACTCCATTCAAGTGTCGCCCCGCTTCGTCACGCAGCCGGACGCGCACGCGCGTCGCGCCGAACGACACCGTCGAGTCGGCGGTTCCCGCGCGGACGATCAGCGGGTCCGCGCTCCCCGCATCCTCGTGCCCCTCAGAGAGAATCCACCAGCTGCTGCCCGCGGGCAGGAACAGGCGGAACGCGCCGCGCTCGTCGGCGATCAGCTCGTATTCATCGAGGAAGTGCGCGACGCCGTCGCCGACCGATCGCCGTCCGAACGCGTCGGCGCCGTCCGACTCTTCCGCGACACCAACGATCACGAACCTCGCGAACGGCACGCCATCCCCCGCCGCGTCGACGATGCGCCCCGTGGTCTCGGCGCCGGTGCGTCGCAAGACGATCGTCGACGACGACACGTTCGGCGAGGCGGCGACCCACCCCGTGCCGTGGACCGGATCGACGACCGCGAGGCACTCAGCGTCGCCCTCGGGAACGCGCGCGACGAAGTAGCCGAGCGCATCGCTCCGTCCTCCGCAACAACCGTCGCGCTCGTCCCAGGCACCGGTGGCCGCGTCCCGTCCGACGCGCACCACTTCGACACCTTCCACGGGCCGACCGGACTCGTTGACGACGCGGCCGACGCGGAAGGGCTCGCCGCGATCGGGTGTCCTGCCGAAGACCGCGCTGCCGCGCGCGCGCGGTTCCGCGAGCAACTCGTCGAAGGTGAACCACTTCTCCGCGAAGACTCCGTCCCGGTAGGCGGCGACGCGCACCTGACAGACCGCCCGGTCGAGCGGCGGGACGTCCGACAGCGGCGCGAGGTCGATCCGCACGGTCCCGTCCGCCTGCGCGCGGTGCGTGCCGAGGTCGACCGCGAGCGCCGAACCGCCCGACGCGCCGCGCAGGCTCGCGTACGACCAGACGAACGCGCCGCCCATCGGGACGGCGTTCACGGGACTCTCCAGGATGCGGACGTGCAGCGCCGTCGGCGTGCTGCTGTCGGCGTCGGTCTCGACTTCGATCCCGGCGTCGACGATCGCCGACGACTGCGCGAGGCGCGTAGGCGCCCCGTGAATCCCGAGCGCGGTGAGAACGAGGAACGCGAGCATGCGGGCCGCTAGACCCGGCGGGCCCGGCGGTCACGCGATCCTACCGTCCGCCGCCGATCCGCCGGTGCATCCACGCGTAGTACGCGACGACGAGCGCCATCCCGGGCAGCCACCAGGTGAGCCCCGTCGCCAGGCCCGCGTCGGGGGCGGCCGCTTCGGCCAGGGTCAGCGAGTGCGCGGCGTCGCGGGCGGGCAGGACGTCGGGGAAGGTGGAGACGGCGGCCGTGAGGACGCTGGCGTAGAGGGCGGCGGTGCTCGCGAGGAAGGCGCGGCGCGGGTGCGGGCGGCGCAGGAGGGCGCTCGCGACGAAGGCGGCGACGGCGAGGGCGGGGAAGACGATGCCCCACGCGTGCGCGCGGAGGTTGTCGAGGACGGCGGGGCGCGCCTCGAAGGAGAGCCCGCCGAGCGCGATCCAGCCGATGAAGAGCGGCGGGAAGAGGCGCGCGGCCCAGCCGGCGGCGCGCTCGCGCACGTCGCCTTGCGTGCGACCGGAGAGGTAGAGCGCGCCGTGGTGCGCCAGCGCGAGCGCGGCGACCGTCGCGACGAGCAGCGTGTACCAGTCGAGGATGCCGGGCTCGTCGCCGATCGTCAGGTCGGTCCACAGCGGCGCGAAGAAGGTGCCCGTCTCGTCCAGCGCGACGCCGCGCAGGATGTTGCCGAGCGCCGCGCCGAAGCACACGGCCAGCGCCAGGCTCGCCAGCCCGAGCACGACGTCCCACATGCCGTTCCACAGGGGCTCGTCCATCTGGTACCGCAACTCGATCGCCAGGCCGCGCCCGACGATCAACCACAGCACGAGCATCAGCGGCAGGTAGAAGCCGCTGAACGCGACGGCGAGCAGCGTCGGGAACGCGAGGAAGAGCGTGCCGCCGGCGGCGACCAGCCACACCTCGTTCGGCTTCCACAGCGGGCGGATCGTGTCGATCACGGCGCGGCGCTCGTCGGGCGTCTTCGCGACGCGCGACAGCAGCATGCCGACGCCCAGGTCCGCGCCGCCCAGCGCGACGTAGGTCGCGAGCGAGAGCGCGAGCAGCCAGAACCAGGTCTCGGCGAGCATCAGGCGACCTCCGACCGCGCGGCGAGCTCCGCCGCATCGTCCTCGCGCGGATCCGGCGCCGGACCGCGACCGATGAGGCGCAGCATCAGCGCGACGAACAGCGCCGACAGCAGGCTGTACAGACCCGCGAAGCCCAGCAGGCTGAACCACACGTTGCCCGCCGAGACGTTCAGCGAGTGCCCGTCCTCGGTGCGCAGCAGGCCGTGCACGATCCACGGTTGCCGACCGAGCTCGGCCGTCATCCAGCCCGCGGTGTTCGCGATGAAGGGGAACGGCACGGCGACCAGCAGCGCCCACAGGATCGGCCGCGCGCCGTAGAGGCGCCCGCGCTTCCACGCGATCCCGGCGAGCGCGGTGAGCGCGATGAACAGCGTCCCGAGCCCCGCCATGATGTGGTAGCTGAAGTACAGGAGCGGCACGTTGTCCGGCCACTCGTCGCGCGGGTACTCGGTGAGGCCCGGCACCTCCGCGTCCCAGCGCTGGAAGGTCAGGAACGACAGCATGCCGGGGATGCGGATCGGGTTGTCCAGCGTCAGCGTCTCCATGTTCGGCTGGCCGATCAGCACCATCGCGGCGCGGTCCTCGGTGTGGAAGTGGCCCTCCATCGCGGCGAAAGTCGCGGGCTGGTGCTCGCTGACCATGTGCGCCTGCATCGAGCCCGTCGGGAAGGCCGCGACGACCGACGCGACGAAGCCGACGAGCACGCCCAGCGCCACCGAACGGCGCGCGACGGCCTGGTGCACGCCGCGCAGCAGCCAGAACGCGCCGACGCCCGCCAGCACGAAGGACGCGGTGATCACCGATCCGATCATCGTGTGCACGTATTGCCGTACGGCCCAGGGGTTCGTGAGCAGCGCGCCGATCGACTCGAGCTGGATCACGCCGTCGTCGCCCAGCGTGTAGCCGACCGGGTGCTGCATCCAGGCGTTCGTGCAGACGATGAAGTAGCCCGACAGCCAGCTGCCGAGCCACACCAGCACCGCCGCCGCGAGGTGGCCGCGCGGGCCGACGAGCTTCTCGCCGTACAGCAGGAAGTACAGGAAGCTCGCCTCGAGGAAGAAGGCGAAGACGCCCTCCATCGCGAGCGTCTGGCCGATCACGTTGCCGGTGCGCTCGGAGAAGCGCGCCCAGTTCGTGCCGAACTGGAACTCCATCGGGATGCCGGTGACGACGCCCATCGCGAAGCAGACGCCGAAGACCTTCGCCCAGAAGCGCAGCGCGCGTCCCGACGCCTCGTCGCCGCGCAGCTCCCGCGCCTTGAACACGACGAGCAGCAGCGCCAGCCCCATCGTGATCTGCGGGAACAGGTAGTGGTACGTGATCGTGAACGCGAACTGCAGCCGGTGGACGTCGAGTGCTTCCATTTGCGTCGGCGCGCCGGGCGGGGCGCGCGGGTCGCTGCAGCCTAGCCCGCTCCCCCGCCGCGTTCCGTGGCTTCGTCCGGAAAGGCACGAGCGCGCAGGCGTTCACCTGCGCGCTCGTGTCGCACCGTCGGGCGAAGTGCGGCGTTCCGTCGCACTCCGCCGGTCGAGGTCGCGCTAGATCGCGTAATAGACCAGCGCGAACGAGATCACGCCGTCGCCGTTCACGTCGCCGGCCATCATCTCGTCGACCAGGAACACGCCGCCGGCCGCGCCGGTGATCAGGTCCGGGCGCACGGCCGGGATCGGCAGCGAGTTCAGGGTGACGATGAACTGCGACAGGCCGTCGGCGATGCGGCTGCGCAGCATCACGAACTCGTTCGAGGCGCCGTCGCCGTTCCAATCGCGGTCGTCCTCGGCCTCGCTGATGCGGTAGAAGGCCCAGCCGTTCTGGAAGACGATGCCGGCGTTGGTCTTCTGCACCGCGGCCGTGTAGCCGGGGAAGGCCATGCGCACCGGCGCGCCGGTGAACTGCGCGAAGGTCGGCATCGAGTCCAGCTGGTCGCCGTCGTTGTTCAGGTCGACGCCGTTCGACAGCTCGTCGTAGGCGACGCCCAGACGCGTGCCGTCGGACGACGGCCCCATCCAGCTGGCCGCCGCGTACGACGGCTGCGACGCGCCGTGGTCGTTCGTCCACGTCACGCCCGCCGACGGGTCGAGCCACTGCACGACCGACAGGTCCTGGAAGCCGTCGTCGTTCAGGTCGCGGCGGTCGTCGGCCTCGCTGACGGCCATCACGAAGGCGTCGTCGAGCGTTCCCACGCCCTGCAACCCGCCGCTCAAGCGCGAGACCGCGAACATCGACGACACGGCGCTGGGCGGCAGGATCGGCTGGGTGACCGACGTCCAGCGGAACACCTCGTCGTCGGTGTCGCCGTCGCCGTTCAGGTCGCAGGTACCGTGGTCCGACTCGTCGGAGATCACGCCGACGTACCCCGGCACCATGACGATGCGGTCCGTCGTGACGAGGCCGGTGTTCACCGGCGGATTCGTCACCGGGTCGTCGTCCCAGGCGCGGAAGGCGATGACGCTGAGCACCTGGTCGACCGTGTCGTTGTCGGTGAAGCCGGTGCACTGCGTCGGCTCCCAGGAGCCCGGCAGCATCGCGGCGCCGCTGAGCGGGTTGTTCAGGTTCACCGCGCCCTGGCCCGTCTCGTCCACGGGGAAGCCGACCTGCCAGTCGTGCATGCCGGTCGACAGCGCGGCGACCACGGCGTTCGCGGGCATCGCGCGCGAGGTGTTGCGCAGCGGCAGCTCGTAACCGCCCATCACGACCATGCCGCGGCCGTCGAGCAGCGCCAGCACGCTCGTGTCGGTCGAGTCCGCGTCGCCGTTCAGGTCGCGGCCCTCGACGGTCTCGTCCAGCTCGAGGAACACCAGGTCGTCGTGCGCGGCCAGGAGGCGCGGCTGCAGCCCGCCCGCGGCGTCGTTCGTCATCACCTGGTGCAGCGTCGTGGGCAGGGACTCGTGCAGGCCCCAGACCCAGCTCGTGTTCGCCATCACCGCGGGGTCGCGCTGGCGCACGAAGATCCACTCGTCGGTGCGCAGGATGTCCGCGCCCGTGTCCATGGGCAGCGTCGCCAGGTAGGTCGGCACCGCCATCGACGTCGGGTCGTGCTCGAGCAGCACGCGGTCGTCCATCATCGTGTCGCCGTCCCAGTCGACGCCGTCCGCCGCCTCGTCGACGACCAGGTACAGGCGGTCGCCCAGCCAGCGGAAGTCGCGCGCGGCCACGCCGACGTTCGCCTCGACGCCCGTCTGCAGGTTCAGCTGCTGCGCGACGCTGTCGATCACGTCGCCGTCGCCGTTCAGGTCCATGCCGCCGGCGCCGGACGTCGCCTCGTCGGCGAGGAAGGCGGCCCAGACGCCGCCGAAGTCGCTCGGGACGCCGCCGGCGACGGACAGCGTGGAGATCCGAACGGTGAGCTGGTTGTTCTCGCCGCTGTCGTCGTCGGAGCCGCCGCACGCGGCGAGGAGCAGGAACAGCGGGGCGATGCGCGCGGCGCGCGCGGGGCGGGAGAGAGGGGTCATCGCTTGTAGGAACGGGCCGGGAAGGTCGATGGGGCGGACACTCTACCCGAGCCGCCGAAGCGGTGACGTCAGAGGCTGGAAAAGGCCCGCCCCCGCGCGGATCATGGCGCGCGTGCGCACGCTCCTCGCCTACGCCCCCCACGCGGACACCTTCGGGTACTCGATGCCGCCGCCGGGCTTGTTGCGCCTCGGCGCGGCGGTCGAGGGCGCGGGGTACGCGGTCGCCCTGGACGACCTGGCGTACGCCCTGGCGGCCGGCGAGCTGCCCGCCGGAGACGGCCTGGCGCGCGCCGCGGCGGAACGCCTGTTCGCGCGCGGCGCGGACGTCGTCGGGCTGTCGGTGATGGGCGCGACCCTGCCCGTCGCGCTGGCGATCCTGGCGGAGCTGCGCGCGCTGGGCTCGACGGCGCGGCACCTCCTGGGCGGGCCGGGGACGACCGGGGTCGACGTCGCGCTGCTGGAACGCTTCGACGCGGTCGACCTGGTGCTGCGCGGCGAGGCGGAGCGCGCGTTGCCCGAGCTGCTCGCGCGCTGGACCGCCGGCGACGACGCGCGCGTCGACGGCGTGACGCGCCGCGCCGCGGACGGAACGGTCGTGCGCGAGCCCGACCGCGCGCCGATCCGCGACCTCGCGGAACTGCCGCGCCCCGCGTGGCACCTGTTGCCCCCGCTCGCCGCGTACAAGCGCATCACCGGCGAGTCCGACGGCCTGGTGCCGGTCGACTCGGGCCGCGGGTGCGTCTACGACTGCTCCTTCTGCACGATCGGCCGCTACTGGAACCGGCGGTCGCGCGTCGTGCCGGCCGCGCGGCTGGTCGACGAGGTGCACGAGGCCGCCGCGCTGCCCGCCGCCCGCAACGTCTACCTGTGCCACGACATCTTCGGCGCCGACCGCGCGCACGCGCTGGCGTTCTGCGACGGGATGATCGCGCGCGGCGCCGGCGTGCCGTGGGAGTGTCGCGCGCGCGTCGACCACCTGGACGCCGCGCTGCTCGACCGCATGGCCGCCGCGGGGTGTTACCGGGTGCTGCTCGGCGTCGAGTCCGCGTCGCCGGAGGTGCGCGCGCGCTGCGAGAAGCGCATGGCCGCGGACGCGCCGGTCCTGGAGGTCGTCGACGCCTGCGCGCGCGTCGGCATCACGCCGATCCTGTCGTTCATCATGGGCCTGCCCGGTGAGGGCGACGCGGAGCTCGCGCAGACGCTGGACCTCGCCGCGGACGCCGCGTTGCGCGCGGGGCTGAACCTGTCCTTCCACCTGGTGAACCCGCAGCCCGGCTGCGGCCTGGGCGAGGAGTTCGGCGCGGACTCGCGGCCGCGCGCGGGCATCGCGCCGGACATGGCGCTCGGCGCGGGACACACGGCGGCCGAGCGCGCGCTCGTCGACGCCCACCCCGACCTGTTCTCCAGCTGGGCGCTGTTGCCGATGGACGGCGCGCGCCTGGACGAGCTCGCGTGGTACCGCGACCACTTGCCGGAGTTGTTGCAGCGCTACCCGCGCACGTGGTCGCTCTTGCGGCGCGCGACCGGCGACGATTCCCTGCAGCTGGCGCGCGCGTGGCGGGCGAGCGGGCGCGGGTTCGCGGGCTTCGCGGGGAATGCCGCGAGGGACGTCGCGCGCGCCGGCGGCGCGGCGGACGAATCGGCGATCGTCGCCGACGCGCTGCGCTGGGAACAGGCGCTCGTGCGAGCGGCCGCGCGCGGCGTCGTCACCGCGAAGGACGCGCCCGTCGCCCTCGGCGAAGTCGTCGCGCTGCGCCACGACGTGCCGGCGATGATCGAGGCGGGGCGCGACGCGCCGCGCGCCATCGAGCGCGAGACCTTCCTCTTCGTGCGCGCGACCGCGACCGGCGTGCGCACGCAACGCGTCGGCGGCGACGTCGCGCGCGTCCTCGACCTGCTCCGCGGCGCGCCGTCGCTCGCGGACCTCGAAGCGCGCGCGCCGGGCATCGGCGCCGCGCTCACCGCGCTCGAGCAAGCCGGCCTGGTCGGCCTCCCGGGCGATCCGGAACACCGCGGCGCACCCGGTGCGCTGCACGGGACCTCCACGACATGACCGACTCCTTCCCCATCACGCTCGTCTTCCCGCCGCAAGGGCACTTCACCCAGCCCTACCTCGCGCTGCCGTGCATCCAGGCGTGGTTGAAGCAGCAGGGCTTCGCCGACGTCGAGCTGCGCGACCTGTCGATCGAGGCGTACGACCACTACCTGTCGCGCGAGCAGCTCGAGCGCTGCGCGCGGCGCGTGGAGGAACGCTTGCCGCTCGACGCGTTCGACACCGGCGACGCGTTGCCGTTCGAGCGCATGGACGCGTTCCGCGCCGCCGCCGAGAGCGCGGTCAGCGCGCGCGCCGTGATCGACCGCGTGGAGGACGCCAAGCGCGTCGTGCGTTCGGACGACGCGTTCGACATGGACGCCTACGTCCCGGCGGTGCGCACGCTGTACCACGGCCTGCGCCTGGTCAGCGCGGCGCACTTCCCCACCACGTGGACGCCGCACAACTTCACGATGGGGTACGCGAACGACCGCTCGGAGGAAGTGCTGGCCGCGACGTTGGACGAGGACCAGAACCCCTTCATCGCGTTCTTCCGCGAACGCGTCCTGCCGGACCTCGTCGCGCGCAAGCCCCGCGCGCTGGGCATGTCCGTGATCTACGGCAGCCAGCTGATCCCCGCGCTGACGCTGGGCCGCATGGTCAAGGAAGCGCTGCCCGACTGCCACGTCACGGCGGGCGGCGGGTTCCTGGCGTACATCGGCGAGAAGCTGATGAACGCGCCGGGCGTCGACGCGTGCATCGACTCGTTGATCTTCCACGAGGGCGAGGCGCCGATGGAGGCGCTGTGTGTCGCGCTCCGGGACGGCACCGACCTGCACGACGTCGGATCGCTGATGTGGTTCGACCGCTCCGGCGACGCGCCGCGCGCGGTCCGCAACATGGGGATGCACCCGATCAAGCTCGACGACGCGCCGGTGCCCGATTTCTCCGGCATCCCGTTCGAGCTGTACTTCTCGCCGGAGACGGTGATCCCGTACGACATCAACCGCGGCTGCTACTACGGCGAGTGCGCGTTCTGCACCTTGCCGACGGTGATCGGGCCGGGGTACCGCACGCGGTCGGCGTCGCACATCGTCGACCAGGTGCTGGCGTTGAAGGACCGCCACGGCGCGCGCAACGTGAACTTCATCACCGACTGCATGCCGCCGGGGATGATCCGCGACCTGCCGCAGGAGTTGATCGACCGCGAGGCCGACATCGCGTGGTGGTGCGACGCGCGCGTCGAGCCGAAAGCCTACGACGCGGAGGGCGCGCGGCGCTTGTACGAGTCCGGCTGCCGCAAGCTCCTGTTCGGCTTCGAGACCGCCACGCCGCGCCTCTTGAAGATGATGAAGAAGGGCCAGAGCCTGAAGGCCACCGTCGACGTCGCGAAGAACTGCGCCGACGCGGGCATCAGCGTGACCTTCTACGCGATGGTCGGCTTCCCGACCGAGACGCGCGAGGAAGCGCGGGCGACGCTCGACTTCCTGCGCGAACACGCAGGCGTCGTGCGCGAGGTCTCGCTGCAGACCTTCCACATCGACGAGGTCGCGCAGACCTACCGCGAGCCCGAGCTGTTCGGCATCGAGATCCTCGACGACGAACACGCCGACCTGCAGCTCTACCACGACTACGTCGCGAGCGAGGGCATGACGCAGGAAGAGGCCGCCGAGATGTTCGAGGAGATGATGCAGGGCTTCGCGGAGTTCCTGCCGCTCTTCCACGGCGACACGATCCTGTACTTCATGCAGAAGTCGCACTACTTCCTGCACCTCGCGCGCGGCGCGACGCCCGACTCCTTCGAGCGGCAGTGTCGCGAGCGCACGGCGGCCCAGCAGGCGCGCGGCGCGGACGAGGCGCTGGCCGTCGGCGACGGGCTGGCGCTGGTCGAGCTCCCCCACGGCTACAACGAGGTGCGCCGCACGCTCGCCACGCCGCTCGCCCGCGCGGTGCGCCCCGACTTCCTGACCGGCCGCTTCGACGAGCGCGCCGCGCGGACCGCCGCGGATCGCCTGCCCGCCGCGCCGCCCCGACGCCGCGTGCTCGCCTACGATGGCCACGCCGCGGAGTTCTGCGAGCTGGCCCCCGACGGCGCCCGCGCGCTCACCGCCCTGCGCGAAGCCGGCTCGCTGGGCGAGTTGCTCGACGCGCTCGACCCCGCCCTCGAGTCGAACCGCGCCGCGCGCGCGAACCTCGAGGAGTTCGCGGCGGAGCTGCACCGGCTGGGGCTCCTGCGACCGCGGCCGGCGGTGCTCGCACGCAACTAGCGGCCGGTTCGCGGCCCTGCGCGTCGTCGTCGCGAGCTCGCAGTCACCTCCGCGACGCGGAGGCGCGCGTTCACATCCAGTCCACGACCAGGCCGCCGGTCAGGTTCGAGCCGGACCCGCAGACCGAGACCGCGGGGTCCCGGTACCACGCCTGGTAGTAACGGGTCGCGCCGGGGCCGGGGACGTTGCCCTCGGTGACGATCGACTGCGTGGTGACCGCCTGGCCGACCGCGTCGAGGAGCAGGACCTCCATGCGCTCGGTCGGGAAGCCGGCGCAGAGCTTGCCGTCCTTGAAGGCGAGCGCGACCTGCGAGGAGCCCTGCACGAGCACCGCCGGTTGACCCGGACGCGCCTGCGAGACGCCGAGCACCAAGTCGTCGAGGGCGTACACGGGCCCGCCGCTGACGACCTCCAGCACGGCGCCGTGCCCTTGCGAGTTGCGGCAGCCCTCCTGCGCGCCCGGACTCGTGTCGTTCGAGCACGGACAGCTCGTCCCGTCCGTCCCGTCGCCGAAGCAGAACCCCGCGATCGTCGAAGGATCGATCGTCTGGTTCTCGAACCACACGATCGTGTCGTCGAGGTTCGCGGCCGCGACGAGGTCCGCGTCGCCGTCGCCGTCCAGGTCCGCCGCGCACACGTCGATCGGGAACGTGACCGTGTCCGAGATCACCTGTTCGTCGTCGAAGCGCGAGGAGCCGCCGCTGCCCGTGTTGTGGTGCCGGACGAGGACGGAGTCTCCGCCGCCCCAGACCACTTCCCGGGCTCCGTCGCCGTCGAGGTCCGCCGCGGTCATGCAGACCGGGTTGTACTCGGAGCCGCGGTAGACGTCGTACGACTGGAACTGCCCCGCACCGTCGTTCTCGTACCAGCGCACCTCCCTGATCGACCCTCCGCTCGAGTTGTTCGCCTTCCACAACACGTCCGGGTGTCCGTCGCCGTCGAGGTCGTCCACGCTCAGGTAGTACGCCCCGTAGGCGCCTTGCACGGAGTCGATCACCTGCCTCGCCCCGAACTGTCCGCCGCCGAGGTTCTCGTACCAGGTCAGGGTGCCCGGATAGAGCCCCGCCGCCAGCACGTCCGCGTCGCCGTCGCCGTCGAGGTCCGCCGCGCGGACGCAGTACGCTTGCTCGAGCGTCGCGTCGATCGCTTGCGAGGCCGCGAACGCGCCGGCACCGAGATTCTCGTACCACGTGACGCCGGCCCCCGCGCTGGATGCGGACAGCACGTCCGCGTCGCCGTCGCCGTCCAGATCCGCGGCGATCACGCTGCGCGGATCCCGGGGCGTCGTGTCGAGCAGCTGTTCCGGTCCGAACTGACCGGCGCCGAGGTTCTCGTACCAGGCGAGCTTGTCGTCGCCGATGGACGTCGACAGCACGTCGAGGTCGCCGTCCCCGTCCAGGTCCGCGGCGTGCACGCACCCCGCCTTGTCGGCGTCGGTCGTGATCACCTGTTGCGCGCCGAACTGCGCGCCGCCCAGGTTCTCGTACCAGGCGACCTTGTCGTCGGACGAGGAGGCCGAGAGCACGTCCGGGTCGCCGTCACCGTCGAGGTCCGCGACGTGGACGGACCGCGCACCGTCGGCCTGGGCCGAGATCAGCTGCTGCGCGGAGAACAGGTCGGCGCGCGCGATCGGGGACGCGCAGAGGACGAAGAGCGTGGAGGCGGCGAGTCGTGTCTGCATGGTCGAGCGAGAGCGTCGGGAAGCGCGTCGTGCCGAGGGGCGAGGTCGCCGCCGCCTTCGGGAGCGGCGCGGCCGCGGCCCAGCCTACCCGAAGCGCCCCCCCGCCGGGGCCCGGCCGCGGGAGCTCGGCCGCCCGGCTGCGCGCCGATCGGCCAGGGACGCCCCCTCGGTGCTGTGGATCCCGCCCCCTTCCGTTAGAATGGGGCCCAGGAGGAGATCCGTTGAGCGAACGCAACCCCGCCGAACCGCGCCCCAAGGGCGAAGAACGGGCCGAGACGCCCGAGAGCACGACCCTCGACCGCCCGGGCAAGGGCCTCGACTTCTCGAAGCTCGACCTCTCGGTCGAGACCGTCGACGAGCGCATCAGCCCGAGCGAGACGAACGTCTTCGACAAGTGACCGGGGCGGCGCGCGCCGCCCCGCGCGTCTCCCCGCAGGTCGCCGAGCCCGCCGCCGAAGAAGCGGCGGCCCGTTCGTAACCTGCTTCCAATAGAGGACTTCTGTCCCCCCCGGATGCCCCGCCCCGCCCGCCGGTTCGCGCCCCTCGCCGCCCTGCTCCCCGCGCTCCTCGCCGCGCTGCCCCTCGCGGCGGCGGCGCCCCTTCGCGTGGCCGCGGGCCCGAGCGCGGCCCTCCAGGAGGTCTCCGGCGACCCCCTGGGCGAGCTGGCGACCCTGACGCGGGCCCTGGAGCGGTCCGCGGAGGCCGATCCGCCGGAGGTGC
>JAUHYB010000351.1 GCA_030426745.1 bacterium | reverse complement strand
TCGCGCTGGGCGTCGCGCTGGTGCTGGCGCCGGTCGCGGTCCGCAACCAGGCGGTGGGCGGGGTCTTCGCGCTGACCACCAGCGGCGCGGGCACGAACCTCTTCGGCGGCAACACGCTGGAGAACCCCTACGGCGTCGCGACGGAGTTCCCGTGGGTGCGCGGCGTGCCGGACCACGAGGCGACCGACTGGCGCGTCGAGGCCGAGCGGCGCAGCGGGCGCGAGCTGGACGCCGGCGAGACGAGCCGCTTCTGGACGCGCGAGCTGTTCGCGTCGATGCGCGCGCAGCCGGCCGCGCACGCGCGGGTCCTGTGGAACAAGTTCCGGCTGACGCTGGGCGCGTACGAGGTGGCGGACAACCGCTTCCTGCCGTGGGAGGCGCGCTTCGTGCGCGTGCTGCGCGCGCCGTTGCCGGGGTGGGGCGTGACCGGCGCGCTGGGCGTCGCGGGGATGCTGGTGTGGGTCGTGTCGCGCCGCCGGGCCGACGCGGCGACGCGCGCGGCGGGCGACCGGCTGGCGGTGCTGTTCGTGCTGTACCTCGGCACGATCGTGTTGACCGTGACGAGCATGCGCGCGCGCTTGCCGCTGCTGGTGGCGGTCGCGCCCTTCGCCGGCTGGTACGCCGCGCGGGTCGTCGACGCCGCGCGGTCGGGCGGGTCGCGGGCGGCGCGGCTGGGCGGGCTCCTCGCGGCGGGATCCGTCGCCGCGGTCCTGGTGCACGCGCCGGTCTTCGACGCCGGTCAACGCGCGCGCGACCTGGCGGAGCGCGACCACAACCTGGCGGTCGAGCTCCTCGCGACGGGCGAGGTGACGGAGGCGGCCGCGCTGGCCGCGACCCTGCGCGCGGACTTCCCGAACAGCGCGCGGCTGGTCGTGCTGGACGCGGCCGCGCGGGCGGAGATGGTGTTCGCGGAGCTCGAGCGCGGCGCGCCGCGGACCGCCGGGCACCAGGAAGCGCTGCGAGCCTGCCTGCGCGACCTGCGCGCGGTCTTCGACGACGCGGACGTCGCGCCGCGCGAGCGCGCGCGGGCGGCGGGGGTCGCCGCGCGCATCCAGGAGGGCCTGGGCCAGACGGCGCGCGCCGAGCGCCAGCTGCGCCGCGCGCGCGAGTTCGCGCCGGCCGACGCCGACCTGCTGGCGACGCACGCGCGGCTCCTGACGCTGCGCCTGGCCGCCGAGGCGCCGGGCGCGGACGACGCCGCCGACCTGCGCGCGGCGGTCGACGCCGTGCTGGCCGACCTCGCGCGCTACGGCGACCCGCAGGGCGTCGCCGCGGACCTCAACGCCGCGCGGCGTTGAGGTAGGGCTCGAACAGCGCGGGCTCGCACTCGGGGTCGTGGCCGACGAGCAGCCTCGAGCGGTAGCGCGCCACCTCGATCGACGACGGGCGGCGACCTTCCAGCTCCTGGCGCAGCGCCGCGCCGACGTCGACGAACGGCACGCGCGTCACGCCGCTGTTCTCGAACAGGAAGTACTCGGTGCCGACCTCCATGATCGGCGACACCTCGCCGACCGCGAGCGCCTCGAGCTGCTCACGCGTGTCCGGCGGCCAGACGTCCAGGCGGAAGCGGTGGGGCTGCAAGCCGCCGCGGTCCTTGGTGACCGCGTCCTGCGAGTAGCGCTTCGCCAGCGTCGCGAAGTCCTCGCCGTTCGCCAGGCGCCCGCGCAGCTCGGCCAGCAGCGTGGTGATCTCCAGCTCCTGCTGCGTCAGGTACTCGCGCAGCTGGTCGGGCGTGAGCTGCACGCCCTCCGGCGGCGGCACGGGGCGGCGCAGGATCAGGCGGATGCGCGGGCTCTCGCCGCCGGGGCCGTAGCGGTCCTCCCACAGGTCGCGCACGTCCTGGTCGGTGACCTCGCGCTCGGCGATCAACAGTCCCTCGACGAGCAGCGTCGAGCGCGTGCGCGGCTCGTGCTCGCGCTTCCAAGTCTCCTCGGTGCGGCCCGAGGCCTGCAGCGCGTGCACCCACGCGCCGCGGTCGCCGTGGTGCTCGACGTCGACGCGCGCGGCGATGTCGGCCTCGAGCCGTTGCTCGACCTGCAGCGGCGTCACCGTGATGCCCGCGGCCTCGGCGGCGCGCTCGACCAGCATGGTCTGCACGTAGAGCGGCGCGTCCGGCACGCCGCGGCGCGCCGTCAGCCACGCCGCCATCTCGCGGCGCGTGACCGGGCGGTCGCCCACGGCCGCGACGGGGCGGTCCATGCGCGTCGCGCCGATCGCGGGGTCGGTCCACAGTTCGGGCAGCGCGCGCGTCGCCGCGCCGCCGCGCAGGCCGTCCAGGAGCTCGCGCACCTCGGCGGAGGACGGCGGGTCCTCGGCCAGGCTGCGCGCCAGCTCCTCGCGCACGTCCTCGAAGGGCGTGACCTCGACCTCGACGACCTCGAACCCCCAGTAGCCGCCGCGCGCCTGGATCGGGCCGAGGAACGCGCCGGCTTCCGCGGTGCGCACGGCTTCGGCGAGCGCGTCCGGCCAGTCCGTCATCGCGTAGGGCTCCGGCAGGTAGCCGTCCAGCTCGCGCGACTCGGCGTGCTGGCTGGCCTCGCGCAGCAGCTCGCCGAAGTCGGCGCCCGCGCGGGCGCGCCGCAACAGCTCGGCGACCTTGCGCTCGATCTGCTTGCGCTTCGCGTCGCGCAGCATCTCCTTGCCCATCTCGTCGACGCCGTCGGGGTAGCGCGGCTCCTCGACCTCCATGAACAGCGCGCGCAGCTCGGGCCGGCGACCGCTGGGGCCGTAACGGTGTTCCCACGCCTGCTTCAGCCCGACCTCGTCGGTGCGGCGGCGCGACATCGCGAGGCGCGTGACGCGCAGCTCGGCCAGGCGTTCGGCGGTGCGCTCGGCGAAGAAGGCGTCGGGGTCGGTGCCGGTGCGCTCGAGCTCGTCGAGCCACTTCGAGCGGTCGCCGCCGAAGGCCGTGTCGATGCGCCGCTGCAGCTCCGCGTCGACGGCCGCGCGCGCTTCGGCGACCGTGACGTCCACGCCCGCTTCCGCCAGCGCCTCGCGCACCGCGCGGTCGTCGACCACGTCGTCGATGTGGCGCACGCCGGCGTTGCGCACGAGCCACGCGCCGTACTCGGTCCAGGTCGACGTGTGGTCGCCGGCGCGCAGGGCGGCGGGTGCCTGTCGAGCGGCGGGCTCGGCGGCGCCGTCCTGCGGGAGCGGCGCGGCGAGCGCGGCGGGCGCGGCGACGGCGAGGAGTCCGAGGAGGGTGGGGAGGGAGGAGACGCGTCGAATCATGATCGGGGGGAGGGATCGCGGGGCGCGCGGTGGTCGCCCTCGAACTGGAGGTGGTAGAGCTTCGCGTAGAGGCCGCCGGCTGCCAACAGCTCCTCGTGGGTTCCCGACTCGCGCAGCTCGCCCTTGTGCAGCACGAGGATGCGGTCCGCGCGCCGGACCGTCGAGAGGCGGTGGGCGACGACCAGCGACGAGCGGCCCGCGAGCAGGCGTGTGGTCGCCTCCTCGATCCAGGCCTCGGTGCCGGAGTCGACGCTGGCGGTGGCCTCGTCGAGGACGACGAGGCGCGGGTCGCCGGCCAGCGCGCGCGCGATGGCCAGCAGCTGGCGCTCACCCCCGGAGTAGCCGGCGCCGCGCTCGCGCACGGCGGACTCGAGCCCGGCCTCGCGACCGGCGACGACCTCGCCCGCGCGGCTGGCCTCGAGCGCGATCGCGAGCGACTCCTCGTCGACCTCCTCGCGGT
>JAUHYB010000350.1 GCA_030426745.1 bacterium | reverse complement strand
GGACCCGCATCGGGCTACACTCGCCGGCGCTCGGCTGCCGATCCTCCTCCGATCCCATGCTCGACGCCCCGACCGCCCCGATGGAGCCCGACGCCGCCCCCGCTCTCGAGCCGCTCGAGGTCCGCACCGCGCGACCCGAGGACGCGCCCGCGTGGGAGGCGTTCCTGGCGAGCCGCCCCGAGAGCCGCCCCTTCCAGCGGCCCGCGTGGCTGCGCGCGGTCGGCGAGGTCTTCGGGCACGCGGACCGCTCGCTGGTCGCGTGGCGCGGCGACCGCATCGCCGGCGTGCTGCCGATGATGAAGTGCCGCGGCCTCGGCCGCCTGGCGCACCTCGTGTCGACGCCCTACGGGACGCTGTCCGGTCCGTGCGCGGCGGACGACGAGGCGCGGCTGGCGCTGGTCGAGCGCGCGCAGCGCCACGCCGAGCGCGAGGGCGTCGGCCGGCTCGAGCTGCGCTGCGAGGATGCGATCGACGCGCCGGGCCTCGTCGCGTCCGACCTCTACGTCAACTTCGACCGCCCGATCCCCGGCGACTGGGACGGGATCCTGAAGGCGATGAAGAAGGACGAGCGGCGGCTCGTGCGGCGCGCGAGCGACACGCACGGGCTGGAGCTGTGCGAGGGCTCGTGGTACGTGCCCGACCTCGCGCGGCTGTTCCACGAGAGCAAGCGCGGCCTGGGCTCGCCCGGCCTGCCGGTCGCGTGGTTCGAGGCGTTGCAGGACGCGCTGGGCGACGCCTGCGCCGTGCACATGGTGCGCCGCGGATCCGAGCCGCTCGCCGTCTCGATGGGCTTCGTGCACGGCGGCACGTACCACATGTACTACATCGGCACCGCGCCCGGCGCGAACCGCGAGTACGCGGCGACCAGCTTCATGATCGCGCGCTTGCAGGAGTGGTGTCTGGAACGCGGGGTCGGTCACTACGACCTGGGGCGCAGCCGCGCCGACGCGGGGACGGCGTCGTTCAAGCGCAACCAGGGCTTCGCGCCGCGGCCGCTGGCGTACCGTTACCACTGCGTGAAGTCCGACGGCGCGCCGACCTTCAACCCGTCGAACCCGCGCACCGAGCTGCTGAGACGGACCTGGTCGCGGATGCCGAGCTGGCTGGCGCGACGCCTGTCGACGCCGCTGTCGAAGCGCCTGCCCTGAGCGGCCCGCGCGCGGCGTCGTCGTCCGCCGAGACGCCTGCGCCGCCCGCGCGCGCCCGATCCGATCCCCCGCGGACCGGCGAGACGCGGCGCGCGCCTTCTCTCCCCGGCGGGGAGCGGGCAGAATGACGGGATGTCGTCGCTCACCAGCAAGCAGGACGCGCTCGCCTATCACGCGCAGGGCCGCCCGGGCAAGATCGAGGTCGTCCCGACCAAGCCGACCGTCACGCAGATCGACCTGTCGCTCGCGTACTCGCCCGGCGTCGCCGAACCCTGCCGCGAGATCGCGGCGGACCCGGACAAGGTCTTCGAGTACACGGCGCGCGGGAACCTCGTGGCGGTCGTGTCCGACGGATCCGCCGTGCTGGGCCTCGGCAACATCGGACCGCTGGCCGCGAAGCCGGTGATGGAGGGCAAGGGCGTCCTGTTCAAGCGATTCGCCGACATCGACGTCTTCGACATCGAGCTGGCGACGCAGGACACCGAGGAGGTGATCGCCGCGATCAAAGCGATCAGCCCGACGGTCGCGGGGATCAACCTGGAGGACATCTCCGCGCCGCGCTGCTTCGAGATCGAGCGGCGCCTGGCCGAGGAGCTGGACATCCCGGTCTTCCACGACGACCAGCACGGCACGGCGATGATCACCGGCGCCGCGCTGCTGAACGCCGCGGAGCTGGCCGAGAAGCGCCTGGAGGACCTGACCGTCGTCGTCAACGGCGCCGGCGCCGCGGCGATCGCGTGCGCGAACTTCGTCTTCGCGCTGGGCGTGAAGCCGGAGCACCTCCTGATGTGCGACTCGAAGGGCGTGATCCACGCGGGCCGCGACGACCTGAACGAGTACAAGGCCGCGTTCGCGCGCGAGACCGACGCGCGCAGCCTGGCCGACGCGATGCAAGGCGCGGACGTCTTCATCGGCGTGTCCGTCGGCGACGTCGTGACGCCGGAGATGCTGACGTCGATGGCGGCGAACCCGATCGTGTTCGCGATGGCGAACCCCGACCCGGAGATCGCCTACGAGCTGGCCGTCGCGACGCGGTCCGACGTGATCATGGCGACGGGGCGGTCCGACCACCCGAACCAGGTGAACAACGTGCTCGGGTTCCCGTTCCTGTTCCGCGGCGCGCTCGACGTGCAGGCGACGGGGATCAACACCGAGATGCTGCAGGCCGCCAGCCGCGCGCTGGCGGAGCTCGCGCGCGAGGGCGTGCCGGGGTCGGTGGCGCGCGCCTACGGCAAGGAATCGCTGGAGTTCGGCCGCGAGTACCTGATCCCGAAGCCGCTGGACCCGCGCGTGCTGCCGCGCGCCGCCACCGCCGTCGCGCGCGCCGCGATGGAGTCGGGCGTCGCGCGCCGCACGGTCGACCTGGACGCCTACGAGCGCGAGGTCGCCGAACGCCTCGGCCCCGAGCGCGACATCATGCGGCGCATCGTCAGCCGCGCGCGCCGCAACCCGAAGCGCATTGTCTACCCCGAGGGCACGCACGCGAAGACGCTGCTGGCCGCGCAAGCCGTCGCGCGCGAGGGCATCGCGCACCCGATCCTGGTCGGCGACCGCGACGAGATCACGTCCGGCGCGACCGACGTCGGCGTCGACCTGGCGGGCATCGAGATCGTCGATCCCGCGACCTGGCCGCGCCTGGACGAGTACGAGGCCGAGCTGATCCGTCTGCGCGCCCACCGCCGCAAGCTGCCGGCCGGCGTGGCGCGCAAGCGCGTGCTGGACCCGGTGTGGTTCGCGGCGCTGATGGTCGCGCACGGCGACGCGGACGGCATGGTCGCCGGCGCGACGCGGAACGTGCGCAAGACGATGCCGCCGATCATGAAGGTGATCCCGAAGCGGCCCGGCACGACCATCGCCGCGGGCGTGTCGATGCTGATCACCAACCAGGGGCTCCTGTTCCTGGCGGACACGGCGCTGAACATCGAGCCGTCGTCGGAGGACCTGGCCGAGATCGCCGCGCTGTCGGCGGACCTCGTGCGGCGCATCGGCATCGAGCCGGTCGTCGCGATGCTGTCGTTCTCCAGCTTCGGCGGCAGCCCGCACCCGCGCAGCGACGCGGTCCGGCGCGCGGTGCTGCTCGCGCGCGAGGAGGACCCCGAGCTGTTGATCGACGGCGAGATGCGCGTCGACGCGGCGCTCGATCCGGTCGTGCAGGCGCGCTACGAGGACTGCCGCCTGGGCGGCCGCCGCGCGAACGTGCTGGTGTTCCCGAACCTCGAGGCGGCGAACATCGGCTTCAACCTGGTGCGCATGCTGACGGCCGAGTCGACGATGATCGGCCCGGTGATGGTCGGGCTCGACAAGCCGGTGATCGCGATGCAGCCGCACTCCGCGGGCGTCGCCGACATCGTGCACCTGACCGCGATGGCGTGCATCGAGGCGCACGACCAGTCGACCCGCGACGCCGCGCTCGAGGCCGCGGCCCGACGCTGAGCCGCTCGTGCCGACCCCGCCCGCCGACGGAACCGAGCGCGCGCCGGGCGTCGAGGCCCCCGGCGACGGCGGACCCGCGCGCGGCGGCGGTGACGCGCGCGGCGGGGGGGGCGAGGCT
>JAUHYB010000349.1 GCA_030426745.1 bacterium | reverse complement strand
CGACGACGCCGGCCGGGCGGAGCCCGGCCGGCGTCGTCGTAGGGCGCGGTGAAAGAACGAGCCCGGCTCGGTACTTTCCTCAGCCGGTCGTCCGCTCGTCGGCGTCCGCGCGCAGGTTGCGCGCGTAGACGCCGCGGTTCCCGCCCAGGAGCTTCGCGCGGCGCAGCGCGCGCTCGGCGTGGCGGCGCAGCTCGTGGTGGTCGGCGGGCTCGGGTCCGGCGTCGGCGCCCAGCGTCTCGAAGCCGATGCTCGTGCTGACCGGCACCGGCCGCGGGTCGTCGCCGAACGGCCCGGTCAGCGCGTGGATCGTGTCGCGCAGACGGTTCACCGCGCGCGCGGCGTCGATCGGTCGCGTGTACGGCAACAGCACGGCGAACTCGTCGCCGCCCATGCGGCCCGCCGCGTCCTCGGCCCGCAGGTTCGAGCGGATCGCCTGGCCGACGCGCGCGATCACCTCGTCGCCGATCGTGTGGTCGAAGTGCTTGTTGATGCTCCCGAAGTCGTCCAGGTCGCACAGGATCAACGCCAGCGGCAACCCGTGGCGCTGCGCCGCCGACACGTGTTCGACGAGACGCGCCTGGAAGAACAGCGGACGCAGGAGCTCCGTGCGGTCGTCGTGCGCGGCGCGCCACCGCATCTCCTCGAGCTCGTCCAGCTCCTCGACCTGTTGCAGCAAGCGCTCGATGCGCAACTCGTACTCCTCGAGCGGCGCGGAGCGGTAGACGAGGTCCCACGAGCGCGAGCGCAACGCGCGCGCGGCCTCGAGGCTGGAGAGCGGCGCGCGCGGGTCGCAGACCAGCAGCACGGGCGTGCGGTCGCCGGCGCGGCGCAGGCGCTCGAGGTCCTCGAGCTCGACCTGACCGCGGCCGGAGAGGGGGTCGATCACGATCAGCCGCGGGCGCTCGCGCAACATCGCGGCACGCGTCTCCCGCGGGCTGCGCGTCACGAGCACCGCGCGACGCGAGCCGGAGAGGGGGCGGACGAGCTCCTCGAGCCCCGCGCCGCGGTGGTCACACACCAGGATCATGCGATCGACCATCACCGGGCGAGCGCCGTCGTGGCGCCCGCGAGCCGTTTCCGGGACGGAATTCACGGCCCAGGATAGCCCCGTACGGGAGGCCGTGCGGGCTCCGATTCCAGGAATTCGCAAAAGGGCGTGCGGCGGGTGTCTCGAAGTCGCTCAGCCCGGTCGCTGGGCACGCGCGGACCGGCGCGGCGCCGCCCTCGTGCCCGCCGCGCGGGGTCCGGGTCGCCCGCGCGGTCCGGGGATCGCGCGACGCGCCCGCCTCGAACGACCCGCGGGGGCGCCGCCGCGTTTGACAGCGGAACCGCCGGCGCTAGACTCGTGGCCCCATTTCGTCGCGGGAGCGGCGCGGACGGCCCCCCGGGGCCGGTGCGCGGCGCCCGCGCCGGGGGTGTATCGAGCGACCGACCGACGGCGGGCGCTCGTCGTCGCGTGACCCGCTCGGGCCGCGCGGCACGACCGTCGGAACCTACCAACGAACCTCCTGTGGTCGCGCGCGAACGTGTCGCGCTCCGATCGCGAACCATCTCTTCGAACCAAGGTCTCATGGAGACAGTGTCCATCAACGAGCTCGTGGAAGCGGGCGTGCACTTCGGATGCCGCGTGTCGCGGTGGAATCCGAAGATGGCTCCGTTCATCTACGGACGCCGGAACCTCATTCACATCATCGACCTCAAGCAGACGCTGCGCGGCATCCTGCGCGCGCGCAACGTGCTGTACCACCTGGCGGCGGAAGGCTCGTCGGTCCTCTGGGTCGGCACCAAGCGCCAGGTGAAGGGCGTCATCGCCGAGGCCGGTGAGCGCACCGGGATGCCGATCGTCACCGAGCGCTGGATCGGCGGCACGCTGACCAACTTCTCGGTCATCCGCGGCCGCCTGCGTCGCCTCGAGGAGCTCGAGCGCTTCGAGGAAGACGGCACGATCAACAACTACTCGAAGAAGATGATCGCGAGCCTGCGCCGCGAGCGTCGCAAGATCGAGCGCAACCTCGGCGGCATCCGCGAGATGAACGCGATCCCCGGCGCGATGGTCGTCGTCGACCCCGCCCGCGAGTACAACGCCGTCCGCGAAGCCCGCAAGATGGGCCTGGTCGTCATCGGCCTGCTCGACACCGACTGCGACCCGAGCCAGGTCGACATCGTGATCCCCGGCAACGACGACGCGCTGAAGAGCGTGCGCCTGCTCGTCGAGCAGCTCGCCGGGTCGGTCGAGGAAGGCGCGGCGAACCACCGCGAGAACATGGCCACGATGGGCGCCGCGCGGAAGAGCGGCGACGAGGAAGGCGGCGCCGCCGAGGAGGGCTCCGGCCCGCGTCCGACGCGCACCATCCGCCCGATCCCGCCGATGGTGCCGACCGGCGACGGCGAGAACGCGCCGGCCGAGGCCGCTGCCGAGAGCACGGAAGAGTCCGCCGAGGAGACCGCCGCGGTCGCCGCCGAGAAGGCGCCCGCCGCGGACGAGTCGAAGGACTGATCCCGCACCCTCCCGCGGAGCGCGCGACGCCGCGCGCTCCTCTGCAACCCGATTCCATCCGCTCGGAGCCCTCGATGCTCCGGGCGGATCGTTCCATCCGGGCGACCCCGTGCGCCCGACACCCCGATCGACGACGGCGTCCCGCGTGAGCCGCGCGCGCCGCACAGAACCCCAGGATCCCCGAGAGACGCTTCCGATGGAAATCACCGCTTCGATGGTCAAGGAGCTCCGCGAGCAAACCGGCGCGGGCCTGATGGACTGCAAGAAGGCGCTCGCCGAGACGAACGGCGACGTCGAGGCCGCGGTCGACTGGCTGCGCAAGAAGGGCATGAAGTCCGCCGCGAAGAAGGCCGGTCGCGAGACCGCCGAGGGTCGCGTGGTCGCCGCCATCGCCGGCGACGGCAAGAGCGGCGCGATCGTCGCCTTCGCCTGCGAGACCGACTTCGTCGCCGCCACCGACGGCTTCAACGACTTCGTCAACGCCCTGGCGCAGCACGCGCTGGCGAACAAGCCGGCCGACGTCGCGGCTTGCCTCGGGCAGCCGTGGAAGGACGGCGGCACCGTCGAGGACGCGATCAAGGGCCTGATCGGCTCGCTCGGCGAGAACATGCAGCTCGCGGACGTCGCCTACCTCGAGTCGCCCGAGGGCTTCGTCGGTGAGTACATCCACCACGACAACAAGAAGGGCGTCCTGACCGCGATCCGCACCGAGGCGGACCGCGACAAGACGACCGAGATGGCGCGCGACATCGGCATGCACGTCACGGCGCTGAACCCGGCCGGCCTGAACCGCGAGGACGTCCCCGCGGACGTGGTCGAGCGCGAGAAGGCGATCTACATGGAGTCCGTGCAGAACAAGCCCGAGGAGATGCGCGAGAAGATCGTCGAGGGCATGCTCGGCCGCTTCTTCAAGGAGCAGGTGCTCGAGGAGCAGGGCTTCGCGAAGGACATGAACACGAAGGTCTCGAAGGTCGTCGAGGACACCCTGGGCAAGGGTTCGGCGATCGTCACCTTCCGACGCTTCTCCGTCGGCGGCTGAGACGACGACACGCGACGCACCCGCGTCACGCGAACGATCGGCGGGGTCCCGGTGACGGGGCCCCGCCGATTCGCGTCGGTGCCTCGACAGGACTACGGTGCCAGGCACTTTCCTCCGGAATACGGACCGCGGAGCGGGAGTCGCCTCCGGCGACTCCCGCTCCGC
>JAUHYB010000348.1 GCA_030426745.1 bacterium | reverse complement strand
TCAGCAGACAGCGGCGGCCTTCCGACCGCGGCTGTCTGCTGACCCGACGATTCTGCACCCGGCACGGTACCTTCGCCCATGCGCGCGCGGCGTCGGTGCGTGGCCGCGCTACGACCCGATCGTCAGCAGGAACTCGCCGTTCACCTGCGTCTTGCGCATCTTCTGGATCAGCATCTCCATCGCCTCGACCGGGTCGAGCTCGTTGAGGACCTTGCGCAGCATCCACACGCGGCGCATCTCCTCCTCCTCGAACAGGAGCTCTTCCTTCCGCGTGCCCGACGCGTTGATGTCGATCGCGGGGTAGATGCGGCGGTCGGAAAGCCGGCGTTCCAGCACGATCTCCATGTTGCCGGTGCCCTTGAACTCCTCGAAGATCACCTCGTCCATCTTCGAGCCGGTCTCGATCAGCGCCGTGCCGAGGATCGTCAGCGAGCCGCCGCCCTCGATGTTGCGCGCGGCGCCGAAGAAGCGCTTCGGCATCTGCAGCGCGGTCGCCTCGATACCGCCGGACAGGAGCTTGCCGTTCGACGGCGCCTCGATGTTGCAGGCGCGCGCCAGGCGCGTGATCGAGTCGAGCAGGATCACGACGTGGCGGCCGGACTCGACCATCGACTTGGCCTTCTCGATCACGCGCTCGGCCACCTGGATGTGGCGCCACGCGGGCTCGTCGAAGGTCGAGGAGATGACCTCGTGGCGGTCGCCGGGGACCGAGCGCTGGAAGTCGGTGACCTCCTCGGGGCGCTCGTCGATCAAGAGCACGATCAGGTGGGCGTCCGGCGCGTTGTGCACGATCGACTGCGCCAGCATGTGCAGCAGCACCGTCTTGCCCGTGCGCGGCGGCGCGACGATCAGACCGCGCTGCCCGCGACCGATCGGCGTGATCAGGTCGACGATGCGCATCTCGAGCGGGTTGTCGACCGCGCCCTCGAGCAGGATGCGCTGCTCGGGGTAGATCGGCGTCAGCTCCTTGAACGGCGTGCGCGACTCGACGTCCACCGGATCGCCGCCGTCGACCGCTTCGACCGTGACGAGGCAGAAGTACTTCTCCTCCTCCGTCGGCGCGCGCAGCTCGCCGCGCACGGTCATGCCGCTCTCCAGGTGGTGCGCCTTGACCAGCGACGGCGGGACGAACACGTCCTCCTGGCTGGGCATGTAGTCGTTGTGGGGGAAGCGCAGGAACGCGTGGCCCTCGGGCACGATCTCCAGCAGGCCCTCCGCGACGACGGGGACGTGCGCGTACAGCCGCTTCTTGCAGATCGCCCACGTCACGTCGCGCCGGTTGCGCGAGTCGGTGTCGAGCGCCTTGGCCTTCTTCGCCGTCTCGACGAGGTCCGCGACGGACTGCTCGTGCAGCTCGGCGAGCTCGGTGGCCTTCGCCTTCGTCTTGCGCGTCGGCTTCGGCAGCGACTCGACGTGTTCCTGCAGCGCGTCCTCGTCGAGGTCCGCGGGCAACGCGTCGTAGTCGAGGCGGACGGGACCGTCGTAGCTCGGCTTGTGCTGCTGCTGCTGACCCTTCTTGAAGGGACGCTTGTACTTCTGCCGCTTCTTCTGCGCGACCGCCATGGGACCGTGTCGGGGGTGGGGTGGTGGGGAGCGAGCCCGCGCGAGCGGGGCAGGCGGCTAACGGCGCACGCCTTCCGCGGCGAGGATCTCGCCGACCGCGGACTCGAGTTCGGACAGCGCGCCGCGGTTCTCGATCACGTAGCGCGCGCGGGCGCGCTTCGTCTCGAGCGGGAGCTGCGTCGCTTCCCTGCGCGCGACCTCTCCCGGCGCCCAGCCGCGACGCTGGACGGCGCGGGCGTCGCGCTCGGCCGCGTCGGCGTCGACGAAGACCAGGAAGTCGCACTCTCGAACCAGCCCGTGGTGGGCGTCGTTCTCGAGCAGCAGGGGAACGTCCAGGACGATCGGCCCGCGCCCGGCGGCGCGCGCGGCGTCCAGTTCGGCCCTCATCCTGTCACGGACCGCCGGGTGGATCCAGCTCTCCAGGAGCCGCTTCGCCTCGGGGTCGCCGAAGACCCGCGCGGCGATCGCGGCCCGGTCGGGGGCGCCGTCCGCGTCCAGCACGCCCGCGCCGAAGGCCTCGCGCAGCTGCGCGACGACCTCCGGGGAGGCCAGGGCGGCCCGCGCGTGGCGGTCGGCGTCGATCACGACGCCGTCGGGGCCCGCCAGGAGGGCGGCGACGGCGGACTTGCCGCTGGCGATGCCGCCCAGGACGCCCACCACGGGCGGGGTCGACGGTCGAGGGGGGGCGCTCACGGCGGGGGAGGTCCTGGGCTGGGTCGGGGGGGGCCGGTCGTTCGCGGGACCCGTTCGCTCGCGGCGAGCGCGATGGAAACCGCCGCCGGGCGCGCGGGTACAGTCGGGCCGAGCCGGCGCACCCCTCGCGACGGCTCGCGAGCTTACGACACGCCCTCCAGGGGTCAAGGCGCCCGGTTTCCGCTGGACGCGCGCGACCCCGGTCGGGTATCACCACCGGCCGCACCGCCCCGATCCGTCCCTCCCCAGGGGCGTGCGCGGGAGGCGTGACCCACCCCCTCCCTCGGCTCTCCGCGGCCGGGCCGCTCTTCCCCCGTGCCGCCCGATCGGCGGGGCGACCGCCCCCATCCCCATCCCCTCCGAGCACTTCTGGATCCCCAGAGGACCCCTCGAATGACTCACCCCGCACGACGCGGCGCCGCGCGCCTCAACGTCATCTGGTTCATCGCCGCCCTGGTCTTCGGCTTCATCGGGATCGCCCTGGCGGTGGCCTCGAACAAGGACACGACCGCCGCGAAGGAGACCGCGCGTCAAGCCGTGGTCGAGAAGGACGCCGAGGTCGGTCGACGCGAGGCCATCCAGCAGTGGCAGCGCGACACCTCCGAGTTCCTCGGCTGGTACGACCGCGACGCGGCGTCGGCCGAGACGAACCTGGCGACCGCCCAGGAGTCGTTCGGGAACACGCGCACCGCGCTCGGCATCGACGAGGGCGTCGACACGGTCGAGGGTCTCTTCTCGGCGGTGGTGCCCGCCTACCGCGCGCGCGGTGAGCGCATCACCGAGCTCGAGTCGCAGATCGCCTCGCTGCAGAACGAGCTGACGCAGAAGTCGGCCGCGCAGTCGACGCTGTCGTCCGAGAAGGACACGATCATCGCGGACCTGAACAGCCAGCTGAACGACCTGCGCCAGCAGTCGGAGAGCCGCCAGGCCACGCTGGAGAGCGAGCTCGCCACGGTGCGCGCCAGCCTCGGCAACGCCGAGGGCCGCATCACCGAGCTGCGCAACGAGATGGACGACCAGGCGCGCGCGCACGACGCCGAGCTCGCCGCCAAGACCGTCCGCCTGCAGGAGATGGGCAACAAGCTCGCCTTCCTGCGCGAGCCGGAGCAGGCCGACGGCCGCGTGCTCGAGGTCGACGAGGCGCTGAACCTGGCGTGGATCGACCTGGGCAAGCAGGACCGCCTCTTCCGCGGCATGCGCTTCCGCATCGTCGACGGCCGCCCCGGCCGTGACGGCCAGTTCAAGTCGATGGCCGAGGTCACCCGCGTCGAGAACGACATGGCCGAGGTCCGCCTGTACGACCAGCGCGACCGCTTCGATCCGCCGGTCAGCGGCGACGTGATCTACAACCCGCTGTACGACCCGCAGGGCCTGCGCAACGCGGTGATGCTCGGTCGCTTCTCGGGCACCTACAACCAGCAGGAGCTGCGCGCGCTGCTGTCGGAG
>JAUHYB010000347.1 GCA_030426745.1 bacterium | reverse complement strand
GAAGGTCGCGGCGAAGTCGATGCCGTACGTCGCCTCGATCCGCGGCACGTCGACGCGGAAGTTGCACATCAGGTCGTGGATCACGTCGCGGCGCAGCACGTCGTCGGCGTCGCACACCACGCCGCGCTCGACGGACAACCGGCCCGATTCGATCGCCTCGCGGTACGTCGACAGCTTCTTCGCGTTCTGCACGTAGGCGTCGCGCACGTCGCCGATCGCGCTGATGCCCAGGCCGACCACGTCGGGGGCGGGGATGACGGCGTAGCCCTGGAAGTTACGACGCAGCGTGCCGGCGCGCTTCGCCTTCGACAGCTCGTCGTCGGGCTTCGCGAAGTGGTCCATGCCGATCGGCTCGTAGCCGGCGGCCAGGAAGCGCTCGCGGGCGATGCCGAACAGGCGGAACTTCTCCTCGCGGCCGGGGAAGTCGTCGTCGGCCAGCTTCTTCATGTGGCCGCGGATCCACGGGACGAAGGCGAACGAGTACACGGCCGTGCGATCCGCGCCCATGCGGATCACCTCGTCGACCGTCGCCTCGAACGAGGCCTCCTGCTGCAGCGGCAAGCCGTAGATCAGGTCGATGTTGATGCCGCGGAAGCCCTTGGCGCGCGCGTGCTCGACCAGGAGCTCGGTCTCCTCGACGCTCTGGACCCGCTCGATCGCCTCCTGCACTTCGAGGGTGAAGTCCTGCACGCCCAGCGAGATGCGGTTGAAGCCGTGCGCGTGCAGCGCGTCGATGTGCTCGGTCGTCGTGACCCGCGGGTCGACCTCGACGGCCAGCTCCGCGCCGGGCGTCGCCTCGAAGTGCGTGAAGAAGCGCGTCAACAAGCCATCGAGCTCGGCCGGCGTCTGGTACGTCGGCGTGCCGCCGCCCAGGTGCAGCTGCGACACGCGGCGTCGTTCGGGCAGCCGGTCCGCCAGGATCTCGATCTCGCGCTCCAGGAGCCGCATGTACGGCGCGCTGTTCGACTTGTCCGGCGAGATGATCACGTGGCACCCGCAGAACAGGCACCGGTGCTCGCAGAACGGCAGGTGCATGTAGACCGACAGCGGTTCGCCGGACGCCTCGTTCGCCAGCGCCAAGCGCTGCTCGTACACGGCGTTGTCGACCTGCTCGTCGAACTCGACGGCCGTCGGGTAGCTCGTGTACCGCGGACCGGGGCGGTCGTACTTCGCCAGCAGCGCGGCGGTGTCGGCGCGCTCGGACGGGCGGCGCGCGCTCACGACTCGCCCCTCTCGGCGTGCACGACGTCGATGACGGCCTGCACGCTCTCCGGCGGCGTCGTGGGTTGGATGCCGTGGCCCAGGTTCACGATGTGACGCGCGGGCGGCATCGCGGCCAGCAAGTCCTGCGTCGCCCGGCGCGCGGCGTCCGGCCCGGCCAGCAGCGACGCGGGATCCAGGTTGCCCTGCAGCACGCGGTCCGGGCCCAGGGTCGCGCGCAGCGCGGGCAAGTCGCAACGCCAGCACAGCGCCAGCGCGTCGGCGGGCAGCTCGGCCAGCGCCTCGGCCATGTGCGGCGCGCCGTTCGCGAACATCACGGTGGGGACGCCCGCGCTCCGCACCTCTTGCAACAACCGCTCGACGTGCGGCCGCACGTGCGTCGACCAGGTGTCCAGCGACAGGATGCCGCACCACGACTCGAACACCTGCACGGCGTCCGCGCCGGCCCGGTGTTGCTCGATCAGGTACCGCGCGACCGTTTGCGCCAGCACGTCCATCAGCTCGCCGAAGGCGACCGGGTCCTCGAACAGGAACGCGCGCAGCGCCGCGAAGTCCTTGCCGCCGCGCCCCTGCACCAGGTACGCCGCGATCGAGAACGGCGACCCGCCGAAGCCCACCAGGTTCGCGCGGCCGTCCAGTCGTTCCTTCACCAGGCGCAGCGTGGCGGGGACCTCCGGCGCGATCTCCTCGGCGTCCGGCAGCCGCAGCGCGCGCACGTCGGCCGCCGACGTGATCGGTCGGTCGATCACCGGGCCCGGGTCGAAGCGCACGTCGACGCCCATCGAGCCCACCGGCGACATCAGGTCCGCGAAGACGATCGCCGCGTCGAGCGGGAAGCGCTCCATGGGCATCATCGTCACTTGCGCCGAGAGCTCGGGCGAGGCGCACAGCTCCTCGAAGGTGTGCTCCTTGCGCAGCGCGCGGTACTCGGGCAGGTAGCGCCCGGCTTGGCGCATGATCCACAGCGGGCGGCGTTCGGTCTCCTCGCCGCGCAGCGTGCGCAGGTACAGGTCGTTCATCGGGGGTCCTCCGGGTCGCGCGTGAAGCGGTAGCCCACGCCGCGCACGGTGTGGAAGTGCTTGGGGTGTTCGGGGTCGCGCTCGAAGCGCTTGCGCAGCCGCACGATGAAGTTGTCGATCGTGCGCGTGGACGGGTAGACGTCGTATCCCCACACGCGCTCGAGGATGTCCTCGCGGCTGGCGATCTCGCCGTCCTTCTCGGCGAGGAACTTCAGGATCATCGCTTCCTTGTGCGTCAGCGACTCCTCGCGGCCGTCCCACGTCGTACCGACGTAGGTGCGGAAGTCGACGCGGTTGCCGTCCCACTCGATCAGGTCGTCGGCGGGGCGGTCGTCCGGCGCGTACCAGCCCTTGCGACGCAGGATCGCGGCGACGCGCAGCAACAGCTCCTCGAGCGCGAACGGCTTGGACAGGTAGTCGTCGCCGCCCGCCTCCAGGCCGCGGATGCGGTCGTCCAGGGCGCTGCGCGCCGTCAGGAACAGCACGGGCACCTGGTTGCCCTCCGCGCGCAGGCGTTCGCAGACCGCGAAGCCGTCCAGCACGGGCATCATCACGTCCAGCACGACCAGGTCGACGTCGTGCTCGCGCAGCTTGGCCAGCGCCTGCGCGCCGTCGAACGCGAGCAGCGTCTGGTATCCCTCGGCCTCGAGGTTCTCGGAGATGCCGAGCGCGAGGTGCTCCTCGTCGTCGACGACCATCACGCGGAAGTTCCGGTCGCTCACGCGCTCTCCTCCGTGGCCGCGGGCCACCACACGCGGAAGGTCGCGCCCTCGCCGGGTCCGCGACTCTCGGCCGACACGCGGCCGCCGTGTTCGCGCACGAAGCGCTCGACGATGTACAGGCCCAGGCCGCTGCCCTCGGTGCGCCGCCGCAACTCGTCGCCGGGGCGGTAGAACTTCTCGAACAGCCGCTGCCGGTCGGCGGGGTCGAACCCGAGCCCGTCGTCCGCGACCTCGATGCGCCAGTCCTTGCCGTCGCGCGCGGCCGTCAACGCGACCTCGCCGCCGCCGTTCGCGGCGACCGACTTCAGCGCGTTGCGCAGGAGGTTCTCCAGCACCGCTTCGAACGCCGTGCGGTCCGCGCGCACCAGCGCGTCCGCGGGCACCGACGCGCGGAAGCGGACGCCGCGCAGGCTGGCGTGGCACCCGACGCGCTCCACCAGCCGGTCGGCGGTGCGCGAGAGCTCGACGGCGCCCGGCTCGAACCGCCGCGAGCCGTCGGACAGGCTGGCCGCGTCCAGGATGTTCGTGACCATCGCTTCCAGGCGCTCGACGTCGCCGACCATGCGCGCGGACAGGCGGGCCGTCGTCTCGGCGTCCGGCGCGCGTCGCGCGAGCGTCTCCGCCGACAAGCGCAAACTGGCCAGCGGTGACTTGAACTCGTGGCTGACCGCCGCGACGAAGTTCTCCTCGCGCTTGTGCAGCGCGCCGCGCTGGCGCAACGCGGCCGCGATCACGCCGATCCCCGCCAGCAGCACGGCGAGGA